>DAISVW010000063.1:0-10210 GCA_036826695.1 Aestuariivirga sp. | reverse complement strand
AGCAAATCAACAAGGACTTTCCTGACATAAGCGAGCCCGGCAATTTCCCTTTGGAAGGGCTATCGTTTGGGCCGGGTTTCAAGGCCTTTGCCGACGCCATGATGGGCCCGGAGATCAAGCAGCGCTTCGCCGAGAAGTTCCAGTTTGACCTGGAACCCTATCCGCCGCAGATGACCGTGCGGCGCCACATGGCGCCATATGACGGCAACATTCACAATGACTCGCGTTCGAAGAAGATCACGGTCCTCGTCTATTTCAACGAGGAGTGGAAGCAGAAGGGCGGGCAGCTGCGCATTACCAGGAATGCCACCGATATGGACGACTACTACCTCGAAGTGCCTCCCGTGCGGGGCACGCTGTTCGCGTTCCGGCGCAACGATTTCTCGTTCCATGGATTTCCGCCCGCCGAGGGCGAGCGGCGCGCGATCCAGATGTATTGGGTGGAGCCCAAGCGCTTGAACAAGACGAAGGCGACGGGCTGGAAAAAGGTCGTTCACAAGACTGTGCGGCGCGTTCTTGGCTTGAGGTCATCCAATCTGTGACGGCCGGGCACAGGCGAGCCCAGGGCGCGCGATAGATGTTTCCTGATTTCCTCGTCATCGGCGGGCAGAAGTGCGGAACGTCTTGGCTGCAGGATAATCTCTCCCGCCATCCCCAGGTCTGGCTTCCGCCCACCAAGGAAGTTCACTACTTCGACAAAGGCAACGACTCGTTGCCCAAGCGCCTGTTCGGCACGACCAAGCGCATGAAAAAGGCGCGCGCTCATGCCGCACAGGAGTTCCGCAGGTGGCTGGCAGGGGGTGGCGCTTCCGGCCTCAAGTGGGCCCTGACCTACTGGCTCGCACGACGAGATGACCAATGGTACGCCCGGCTGTTTCCGCGACAGGATGGAAAGATCACCGGCGAGATATGCCCAGGCTATGCGCTGATGCGCGGCGTCGAGGTTGATCGCGTGGCCTCACTCATGCCAGGTGTCAAGGTCATCTATCTCCTGCGCAACCCGGTTGAGCGGTCATGGTCATATGCCGCGCAATATTTCTCGAGCCCGCGGCGTAAAGGCCACTACGGCGGCGCCGACAAAGTACCTGAAGCCATTCTCAAGGAATTCCTCGCCGAGGATGCGAAGGGCCATAGCGACTACCTGAATGCGCTCGAGGCCTGGCAAGGCCACTTTGCCGCAGACCAGATGATGGTGGGTTACTTCGACGAGCTCGAGTCCGACCCGCGCGGCCTGTTCGTCCGGGTGCTCGACTTTCTCGATATCGATGCAGGGCCGGCGTCGATCCCCCCTTCCATTGGCGAAAACCGGCGCGCCAGCCGGGGATCGAAAGCTCCCATGGACTATCGCGTCTTTCTCGCCCGCCTGCATCTCGATCAGCTGCGGGCGCTTCATGACAGGCTCGGTTCGGAGTGGACGAAACGATGGCGTGACGAAGCCCTGGAACTGACGGCCGATGCTCGGCCATCGCTTGCCGGGCCGGTCAGCTGAACTTGATCAAGACCGTTCGATGACGAAGTCCGCTCAAGGCTGGGGCTTGCGCTCGTCGTGATTTCCCCTCGTGTCTGCCGACACGGCCTGCAGGGTCACCTTGCCTTCCTCTACCCGATAGAGACGGTCGGCGATTTCGGTCCAGGCGGGGCGATGCGTAATCACGACTATGGTATACCGGCCGCCGAGCCGCGAGATGTTCTCAACGATCTCGGCCTCGGTGCGAGGATCGAGCGCGCTTGTCACCTCATCGAGAACAAGCACACGAGGCTCCATGACGAGCGCCCGGGCCAGCGAAAGGCGCTGGCGCTGGCCACCTGACAGCTTGCTGCCCATTTCACCCACGCTCGCGGACAGACCCTCTTCAAGTTTCGAAACAAATTCGAGAGCACCGGCCTGACGCAGGGCTTCCTCGATTCTTGCGTCAGATATGCTCGTATCTCCCAGCGCAACATTGGTGCGAATGTCGGCATGAAACAGCCCCAGTTCCTGCGGTACATAGCCGATCTGCCTGCGCCACCGGGCGATATCGATCTCCTCGATCGGCCGCCCGCCGATCAGAACCTGGCCGCCATTGGCGCGATGAAGCCCGATGAGCAGATCGATGATCGTCGTCTTCCCCGCGCCCGACGGGCCGCTCAGTACGGTTATCTTGTTTGCCGGAATGAACAGCGAAACGTTTCTGAGGACGGGAACCTGTCCGTGCGAGAACTCAACGTTCTCGAACCGGCAGCCCTCACCCAGATCGGGATGAAGAGACCCCGGATTCTGCTCACGATTGGCTTCCGCGAGCGCGATCATTTCGGTAATCCGCACATAGGCGCCCTCGTAGAGAACGGCAGACTGCATCAGGCGCTGCAACCGGTTGATGACACCCATGAACTGATTGTAGATGAGTGCGCTGACAAGCAGGTCCGGAAACGGCACCTTGAGGACTGTGCTAGCGACATAGATGCCGACCGCAGCCAGAACCGCGACAATTCCGATGCCGCTTTGGGCCAACATGATCTTCGACTGTTCCCGGACAACGAAAGAGCGCCTGAGCTTGCCGAACACCTTCTCGATCGATTCAAGCACTGGATCGAAGCGGTGCATCGACTTCAGCGACTTGATGCTCGCCAGGGCGTCAACCATTTCACCCAGCAGATAGGACGTCTTGTCAGTCTCCTTGTAGCCGGCCTTGCGCGACTTTCTGACAAAGCGGTTGAGGACGAATGAAAGCAGGACGCCGGTTCCAACGCCGAGCAGGGCAAGCCGCCAGTTGATGACCAACGCAATCCCGAGATAGGCGATGGCCTCGATGACCGCTGAAATGAGGTTCGCGGACACAACGTAGCATTCACCGGACCGGCTGGCATCGACGCCGATGATGTTCGACATCGAGCCGCTTTTCTGATCGGAAAAGAAGCCCCAGCGGGCGTTGAAGATCGCAGCGAGCAGACGCCTCCTGAGTGACATCGCGACGCGCGCCGCCGCCCTGACCGCATAGGACATCGCGGTATAGACGAGAAAGGACTTCAGCAACATGAATGCCGCAACCAGCAGCACGAGACTCCCCAAAGTCGCGGAAAGGCCGAGAGACTCGAGGAATTTCCCGGCATAATCGCCAAATCTGCCAGCCTGGGCGGAGGACCCCCCGGAAGCGATGGCGATGATGGGGAGCAGAGTGCCGAGCCCAATCGTTTCGCATATGCCGGCAACGAGCAGGCAAGCGACAACCCAGTAAGGGTTTGCCTCCTTGGCCTGGAAGAACAGCTTTAGCGACTTGAACATGAAACGGTGCCGCTTTCGGGGGGCGCGATACTAGACATCGGCCCGGAGATTGCTCTTCCGGCTCAGCACCAGAGCGGCGCCCAGCTGAATTTCCTGCGGGAAGTCCGTGGTCGCCCACATTGGCTCGAGACCATAGCGCGCCATGCCAGGTATCGTCCCCCGGAAGTAATCGCGCCCGAAGACGTGAGCCCGGCGGAGCAGCGAACGGTTGGCTTCGGCGAAAGGCTCCATGTTCAGGACATAGCGGGAGCTCACGCGGGCAATCTCGTTCAGCGCCTTGTCGCGTACGCGCTCCATCTGCTCGACCGACAGGACCGTAAAAACCAGATCGAATTCGCCGTCCGCGAATGGCATGGCCGTGGCATCGCCGCGCATGAAGTTGATCCGGCGAAACGCCAGCGGGTCGGTTCCCGGCATGAGGGGATAGGCGGCCATTGCAGAAGGGAGGCTTTGCGCGCCTTGCAGTTCCCGTGCAACACGGTTTCCGGCCTCGGTCAGTTCGATGCCGGAGAAAGCGACGCCGGGGAATTGGCTGGCGAGGAGCAGCAGGTTGATGCCGTTGCCGCAGCCGACCTCGAGCACGCGCCGTGGCCCGATATGGCGGATCACCGCGCCGAGGATCACGTTGCGAAAGCGCGGCACGCCGGAGCGGTCGGCGAGGAACGCCTCGCCACGCAAGAGCCAGGGCTCGGGCTTGCGGCAGCCCACGGAGAGATCATAGGCCGCGTAGCCACGCGACCATGTGCTCTCATACTCGCCCGCGATCACCTGCGTGTCGCGCCCTGTTCCCTCGCTTGCCCGGACGGCCCTGCGCCAGGCACGCTTGGCGGCATTCCACCGGATCATGCGGAGTTGCCGTGACCAGCCCGCGGCTGAACTGCCATTGCAGCGAAAGGGTTCGAAAGCCGCAGCCACCTGCTGGCAGGAGATACCGATGGGCAGACTGTCGATCGTCTGAAAGCTTACGGTCATGCCCCGAACTTTCAATTTCCGCCGCTTATGGGACCGCAGCCATTCTTGATCACCTTGTCTAACTCCTTTGCCCGATGCCGCGCTGGGCGGTCACCGGAGTAGTCTGGACCGCGTGCGCCGGGTTAGCACCTCGAGCCTGGCGGTTCAATCGCCGGACTCGCCGGAACAGGGCGCCGGTCCATGGGTGGCGGGAACGTCAGAAGCGAAGGTCGGGTGGTCGCCCCCGTTCATGTGACGGCAGGAACCGCTCTGCAGATGCCCCGGTGAAGAAGCGCCGACAGGAACCCGGGGCTGCCGCCGCCTCGGCCAGCACGTGCCGGCCCCCCTTGTTGCGTTGCAATTGGCTGTCGTCTATATCGTCGGCGTTCTTGGAAAAGAAGGCTGTCATGTTAAACTACAATTCAGTGAAAATGCGCTACGAGCCGTTTCCACTGGCGGTGCTGCGCCCTGCCCTGGACCTTGGTCTGTATAATGAACTGGTTGCGAATTATCCGCCTACGTCGCTGTTTGCGAAAAAACCGAAGTACCACTACAAGCTTTCACTTTCGGAGAACTCGAACGCCGGCAACTATCATCGCTTCATTTCCGAAACACCGGTCTGGAAGAAGTTCCATGCCTGGGTCAAGAGCGATGATTTCATTCTTCAGACGGTGGAGTTCCTGAAGCACAACAACATCGATCTGGGTGTTGAGCGAGCGTTCGAATCGTCGTCGACCCGCGTTGGACGGGCACTGCACGCGCTGTCCAGAGGGCGGCTTCCGAATGACTTGCTCTCCCTGCGCACCCGCTTCGAGTTCTCGGTCCTCAAGGCCGACGGCGGCGAAGTGGCGCCTCATACCGACACACCGACGAAGATCATCACGCTGGTGATGACGATGATCAATGACAACGAGTGGAAGCCCGAATTCGGTGGCGGTCTTGACGTCAACCGCACCACCGATCCTGCTTATTCCTACAACTGGAACAACCGCATGGTTCCGTGGGACAAGATCGAGATCCTTGATACAATTCCATTTGTCCCGAACCAGTGCACGGTTTTCGTCAAGACATTCAATTCGCTTCATTCCGTCCGAAAGATGACGCAAACCGGTTCGGATGCACTGCGCAAGACGGTCACTATCGTGATCGAGCACAATGAGTGATGCACGCCAGGAAGCCTGACTTCATTTGCATCGGTGCGCAAAAGGCTGGAACAACCTGGCTGCATGAAAACCTCAGCCAGCATCCGGGAATATGGCTGCCGCCAGTCAAGGAATTGCATGTTCTGGATCACGCGCCGCCGGGCGTCCTCAAGCGCTTGTTCAGCAAGGTGGGCTATCACCGGCGTGCGCGCGCGTATCTTCGGCAGGCATTGTTGCGCGGCGACGGCAGCCTGCGCGATCGGTCGCTTGCCTGGCACCTTGCACTCGGAAGCCGGGACGAGGTCTGGTATGAACGTCTCTTCGCTTATGCCGGCGATCGGATAGCCGGTGAGATCTGCCCCGGTTATGCGCGGATCGAGGAGCCGGTGAGCGCCGCGATCGCGGCCCGTTATCCGAAGCTGAAGATCATCTATCTGCTTCGTGACCCGATAGACCGGGCCTGGTCCTCTGTCGCCATGCACTTCCGGAAGGGTGGGCGTTCGCTGGTGACCGCACAGCAAAGGCAGAACATTCTTGAGGAATTATGCAGACCCAAGTCTCTTGCTCACTGCACCTACCGGCGCAACATCGAGGCGTGGGCAAGGCATTTTCATGCCGGTCAGGTGTATTTTGGCTTCTTTGACTGGATCCGTGAGGAACCCGAGGCCTACCTTGCCGAAATCCTGACTTTTCTCGGATTGGAGGGCGGCTTCTTTCCGCGGAATGCCGCAGAGCCGGTAAATCAGGGAAGGGGCGAACAGATTGAACCTTCTCTCGCGCGGGACATCGCCACGCTGCTGCTGCCGGAGGCAGAGTATCTGCAGCAGCGATTTGCCAACAGCTATACGGAACGGTGGCTGGCTCACGCGAGGCGGCTTGTACCTCAGCCGGCGGGCCAGACGTCATCCGGTGCCTGATCCACCCTTCTCCTGATTCAGCTATCGCCGACGGGGGAGCGTGATCCCCCGCGGCCTAACGGTATCCGAACACCGGATCGAGCCGTTCGCGCACCATGGCGTCGAGGGCTTTGGCCTGGTCCTCGGTGACATAGTCGCGCCAGCCGCCCACCTTGGCGCGGCGCACCTTGAAGGTCGAGGGATCGCTGGCATCGGCCGGTTTCAGCCTTGTGTTGGCCGAGGGCCGCCCGGCATTCTCCTGCTCCATGCGGCGCATGTTGTCGACGGACGCGTACTGGGCGGCATCGGCCAGCTCCGCTTCTGACGGCGCCTCGCCGAGGAACCGCAGCACCCGCGCCAGCTGCCCCTCGGTATCGGCCTTGAGGTCTTCGTACCTGATCATCAGAAGGTCATTGAAGCGCGGCAGGTCTTTGGCCCAGGCATTCATGAAGCCGATGATCTTCGGGATGCCCGCCTCGTTCCCGGCAATGAAGCCATGCACGTCGACATCGCCCAGCGGATAGCTGTTGATGACCTTCTTGCGCGGCACGATGCGGGAGCGCCACTGGAAGAATTGCGAGACCGCCGTGTCCCGCGGGTCGCGCACCAGCAGGATCACCCGGCTCTTGCCATAAAGCTCGAACTTCCGGTCATGGCCCATGTAGTCCTTGAGATAGTTGTCATGGGTGAAGAACAGGACGGGGATCCGCTCATCGAGGCGGTGGAACTCGTCGAATTCCATCAGGCTGCCTTCCCTGAGGCCAAACTTGCGCGCGAAGTAACGCGACAGCATAACCCGGAACCAGGTGCGCCCGCTCTTGCCGAAGGATACGATCACCGCATCGGCATGGGGCAGCTTTCTCGCCTCCTCCCAGCCGCGCCATCTCCGCTCCGTCTGGATGCCCGCCTCGCGCGGCAGGGTGAGCGCCGCCACGCGCGACACCACCTGCCGGACACCGGTGCGGAGATGGAAGACGGTGGGCCGTTGCATCAATCCTGGACTCTTTCCCAAAGCGCAAGCGGGGTTAGCACTCCCCGCATCATGCGGGCAAGTGGGCGCGGGATCAGCGCCCATCCGTCATCTCGTCACGGCTCCGGCGTATGGCCTTCGAGCAGCGCCGCGAATTTCGGCATGTCGATGTTGCCGCCGGAGAGGATGACGCCGGCGCGCTGGCCTTTCATGGTGCCGCGCTCCTTGAGCAGTGCTGCCAGCGGCGCGGCGCCCGCGCCCTCGGCGATGGTGTGGCAGCAGCGGAAATACAGCCGCACCGCCTCGGCGATCTCGTCGTCGGTCACGGTGACAATGCGGTCGGCGCCGCGCCTGATATGCGCGAAGGCGTCCGGGTTCACGACCCGCACCGCCATGCCATCGGCGAAGGTGGTGGCGTGGTTGGTGGAGACCGGCAGTCCTGCGGCGAAGGACAGCGCCACCGCATTGGCGCCCGCCGCGACGACGACGGCTACTTTGGTGCGCAAGCCCAGCATGTCGCGAGCCGCCATGGAGCCGACGATCCCGGAGCCCATGCCGATCGGCACATAGACGGCATCGAGCTCGCCCGCCGCCTCAAACAGCTCATGGGCATAGGTGGTGACGCCCATCACCAGCTCCTTGCCGAAGGAGGGGATGAAGTCGAGGCCGCGCGCCGCGGCGATCTCCATGGCGGTCTCGCGCGCCGCGTCGAAATCATGTCCGGTCTCGATCAATTCAGCACCCAGCGCCCGCATCGCCGCGTTCTTCTCCGGCGAATTGCCCACCGGACAGACGATGGTGGACCTGATCCCCACCCGCGCCGCCGCGAAAGGTATCGACTGGCCGTGATTGCCGCGGGTGGCGGTGATCACGCCCCCGGTCTCGCCGCGGGCCTTGCGCAGCGCCATGTGCACGAGCCCGCCGCGCACCTTGAAGGCGCCGGTTGGCGTGTGGTTCTCATGCTTCACCCACACCTCGGCGCCGGCCGCGTCACACAGCAGCGGCCAGGCATATTGCGGCGTGGGCGGCATCGCCGCATAGACGATGCGCCTCGCGGTTTCGAGCTCGTCGCGGCTGTACATCGGCCCAGAGTTAAGGCCAATACCGGCGCCCCGGTCAACCTTGACTCGTGGGGCCAGCGCATGTTTCGTGCGCCCACCATAAAGGAATCAGGCAGAGGTTCACGCCATGACAACGGCCTTCATGTTTCCAGGCCAGGGCAGCCAGGCCGTCGGCATGGGGAAAAGCCTTGCCGAAAGCTTCGCGTCCGCCCGCGCGGTGTTCGCGGAAGTCGATGCGGCGCTGGGCCAGAACCTGTCGCGGCTGATGTGGGAGGGTCCCGAGGCCGAGCTCACGCTCACCGAAAACGCCCAGCCGGCGCTGATGGCCGTCTCCATGGCGGTGGTGCGCGCGCTCGAGGCCGAACATGGCATCACCGTAGGCAATACCGCCTCCTTCGTCGCCGGCCATTCGCTGGGCGAATATTCGGCACTCGCCGCGGCGGGAACTTTCACGCTGGCTGACGCGGCGCGGCTTCTCAAGCTGCGCGGCCAGGCGATGCAGAGCGCAACGCCGGTCGGCACCGGGGCCATGGCGGCGCTGCTGGGGCTCGATTTTGCCGCCGCCGCCGCCGCCGCCGCGGAAGCCGCCCAGGGCGAGGTCTGCCAGGCCGCCAATGACAACAGCGATGGCCAGGTCGTGGTCTCCGGCAGCAAGGCGGCGGTCGCGCGCTGCGCCGAGATCGCCAAGGCCAAGGGCGCCAAGCGCGCCGTCATGCTGCCGGTCTCCGCACCGTTCCATTGCGCGCTGATGCAGCCGGCCGCGGCGGCGATGGAGGCGGCGCTGGCCAGGGTGGCGATGCAGCCGCCCGCCGTACCGGTCGTCGCCAATGTCGGCGCCGCGCCGCTCAGCGATCCGGCGGCGATCGCCCGGAGCCTGGTTGCCCAGGTCACCGGCACGGTGCGCTGGCGCGAATGCGTGGGCTACATGGCCGCCCATGGCGTCACCCGCTTCTATGAGCTGGGGGCCGGCAAGGTGCTGACCGGGCTTTCGAAGAAGAACGCCCCCGAAGCCACCGCCTTCGCCATCGGCACGCCCGAGGACATCGCCGCCGCGGCGGCCCAGATCAGGGGATAGCAACATGTTCGATCTCACCGGCAAGACGGCGCTTGTCACCGGCGCCACGGGCGGCATCGGCGCCGCCATCGCCAGGGCGCTGCACCAGGCGGGCGCCACCGTGTCGATCTCCGGCACCCGCGCCGCGGTTCTCGAAGCGCTGAAGGCGGAACTGGGCGGCCAGCGGGTGCACGTGCTGCCCTGCAACCTGTCGGACGCGGCGGCGGTCGAGAAGCTGGTGCCCGAGGCCGAAGCCGCGATGGGCGGTCTCGACATTCTGGTCAACAATGCCGGCATCACCCGTGACGGGCTTTCGGTGCGCATGAAGGACGAGGACTGGGCCGCCGTGCTCGACGTCAACCTCACTGCTTCGTTCCGGCTGGCGCGCGCCGCCCTGCGCGGCATGATGAAACGGCGCTGGGGCCGCATCGTCAACATCACGTCGGTGGTGGGTGTCACCGGCAATCCCGGCCAGGCCAATTACGTGGCCTCCAAGGCCGGCGTCATCGGTCTCACCAAGTCACTGGCGCAGGAGGTGGCGGCGCGGGCCATCACCGTCAACGCGGTGGCGCCCGGCTTCATCGCCACGCCGATGACCGATGTGCTGCCCGACAAGCAGAAGGAGTTGATTCTGGGGCGCGTGCCGGCCGGCAAGCTGGGGAGCCCGGAAGATGTGGCCGCCGCCGTGCTTTATTTGTCCTCAGCGGAGGCGGGCTACGTGACCGGCCAGACGCTGCACGTCAACGGCGGCATGGCCATGGTGTGACCGGCAGGCGGGACGTCATCTCTCGAGCACCAGGATATCGAGTTTCGACTCGTAGTGCGGTGCCGGGAACATCAGGAGGATCCGGTTCGGGGCCCGGCGCTCGGCATA
>DAISVW010000062.1:0-10249 GCA_036826695.1 Aestuariivirga sp. | reverse complement strand
GCGCCGCTGCTGGCCGGCCGGCGGCTGGCCGCCGTAAGCCTCGAGGGCGAGCTCCGATATGCCGGCGAGCGACCCGATGACCGAGGCCGCCTCCACCGGCAGCATCAGCACCTTCTGGTTCGGCGAGGTGGCGAGCTTCTCCAGCGCCTTGATGTAATTGTTGGCGATGAAATAATTGATCGCCTGCACGTCGCCCGCGGCAATCGCCTGCGAGACGAGCTCGGTCGCCTTGGCCTCGGCCTCGGCGGAGCGTTCGCGCGCCTCGGCGTCACGGAAGGCGGCCTCGCGGCGGCCCTCGGCCTCGAGCACCACCGACTGCTTCTCGCCCTCCGCCTTGAGGATGGCGGCCTGCCGCAGGCCTTCGGCTTCGAGCACCGCGGCACGCTTGTCGCGTTCGGCCTTCATCTGCCGCGCCATCGATTCGACGAGATCGCGCGGCGGCGCGATGTCCTTGATTTCGATGCGGTTCATCTTGACGCCCCAGGGCTGCGCCGCCTGGTCGACCACATTGAGGAGCCGGAGATTGATCTCGTCGCGCTGGGAGAGCAGGCTGTCGAGCTCCATCGAGCCCATCACCGTGCGGATGTTGGTCATCACCAGGTTGATGATCGCGTTGTTCAGGTCGCGCACCTCATAGGCAGCGCGCGGCGCATCGACGATCTGGAAGAAGGTGACGCCATCGACCTTCACCATGGCGTTGTCGCGGGTGATCACCTCCTGCGAGGGAATATCCAGCACCTGCTCCATCATGTTCTGCTTGGCGCCGATGCGGTCGATGAACGGAACGATGATGCCGAGGCCGGGATCCAGGGTCCGGATGTACTTGCCGAAGCGTTCGACGGTGTAGTTGTAGCCCTGCGGAACCATGCGAATGGCGCGAAGCAGGTAGAAAAGTACCACCACGACGGCGACCAGAACGAATATGCTCAGCCCTTGATACATCGCACCCCTCCCCTCGCGGCATGTTTCAGATAGGAATTGAAGTCTTGTATTTCAAGCACAGCGGACCATGCCCCGGCGCTAGATCCAGCCCTGCAGCTCGTGGCGCACCAGCCGTTCCAGCATGGTGATCGATGGCTCGGAGTCATTCAGGCACGGCACAACCGAGAATTGCTCTCCGCCGGCCTCTTCGAAGGTCTCCTTGAGGCCGATCGCCACTTCCTCCAGCGTCTCGACGCAATCCGAGGCGAAGCCCGGCGTGATCATCAACAGTTTCTTCACCCCCTTGCCGGGAAGCTGTTCCACGGTTTCCTGGGCATAGGGCTGCAGCCATTCCGCCTTGCCGAAGCGCGACTGGAACGCCACCTGCAGCTTTTCGCGCGGCAGGTTGAGGCGTTCGGCCAGCAGGCGGGCGGTTTTCAGGCACTGGCAATGGTAGGGGTCGCCGGCCATGAAATAGTCCTTGGGCAGGCCGTGAAACGAGGCCAGGATCATGTCCGGCTCCCAGTCCAGCGTCTTCAGGTGCGCGGTGAGCGACTGCGCCAGCCCCTCGATATGGGCCGGATTGTCGAAATAGGGCGGCACGGTGCGGACCGCCGGCTGCCAGCGCATGGTCTTCAACGCGTCATAGGCCTTGTCGAGTGCCGTGGCGGTGGTCGAGGCGCTGTATTGCGGGTAGAGCGGGAACAGCAGAATGCGGTCACAGCCCTGCTCCTTCAGCGCCGCGATGCGCTCGCCCACCGGCGGCAGGCCGTAACGCATGCCCCAGTCGACGATCACCTGTGGCAGGCCTTCAAGCCGGGCGGCAAGCTTGGCGGTCTGCGAGCGGGTGATGGTCTTGAGCGGGGACTCGTTCAGCTCACGGTTCCAGATCTGTTCATAGGCGTGGCCGCTCTTGCGCGGCCGGGTGGTCAGGATGATGCCGTTGAGCAACACCCACCACAACACCGGGTTGACTTCGATCACCCGCCGGTCGGACAGGAATTCCTTGAGATATCTGCGCATTGGCCAGTAGGACGTGCCCTCGGGCGTGCCCAGATTGATGAGCAGCACGCCGATTTTCCCAACCTTGAACGGGGGGTGCCCTGGCGGAAGTACGTTCATGTGGTGTCCAAACCATCCTGCCGGCCGCATTGCCGCGCGCCAGTCACTACCCCGCCGTTAACGGGTTGCAAATCCAAAAAGATCATTATGGAGAGGATTTGTAGTTCGACCGGAGTTTCGGTGTTGGATCGGCAGCAACCAGGGATGCTTCCTGGAAGAATGCCCGTGCTGGCAGTTTTGGTTGCAGGCATCGCCTTCGCTTGCCTGCTGACTGCCGCCGCCGCGGGGCATGCGGTGGCCGGACCTTCCGGAGCGGCGGCGCTTGCCGGCCTGGCGCTGACGGCGCTGGTCCTGCTGCCATCCGGATTCCTGCTGCACCATCGCCGGCAGCCGCCCCAGACTGAAGCAGAGCCCCCTGAAACCAGTCCCGGGCGAAGCCCGCCTATCCAGGAGACGGCCAGCCTCGAACTTCTGGAAAGGGTGGCGAGCGAAGTCATGGCCGCCGCCGGAACCATCAAGGGTTTCGCCCAGGTTCTGGCTCCCGATCCCGCGGCTCAGGCGGCCGGAAGGGAGCGCCACGCGGCGAGCGGTTTCATGCTGGCCAACAGCCGTGACCTTTTGGCCTTCGCGTCCGGCCTCCATGATTATGTCCGTTTCGAGCGCGGCCGCCTCCGGCTTTGCGAACAGCAGGTCGCCGCCGCCGAGCTGATCGAAAGCGCCCTGGCGCTCTGCCAGGATGAAGCCGAGGCCCGCGACCTGATCATCATGGCGAGACTGGTTGACGGGGCCGAGATCCGGGGCGATGCCGAGCGCATCCGGCAGGCGATCGCCGGCCTCGTTCACTGGGCGCTGGCCACCGCGGGGCCTGGCGGCATCCTGGACGTCACCCTCGGCAAGCTGGCCGACGGCGGGCTTGCGGTCGACATCGGCGGCCGGACGTCGGTTCCCGGTCCCCTGCCCGGCCCGGCACAGCTGTTCGAACCAAGGCTGGAAACCGAAGGCTTGCGCGGCTTCGCGCTTCCCATTGCCAAGCGGGTGGCGCTGCTCCATGGTGGCGAAGTCGTGTTGGGCAGCACGGCGGGGCATGGCGCCAGCGCCCGGCTGACACTGCCTTCCAGCCGCGTCATGTGGCTGGACGCGGCCGAGACCCAGAACGCCAGAGCCGCCTGACCTTCAAGAGCCATCCGCCATGCCGCCAGCCGACCCCATCCCGCCCTTCATGGGCGCTGTCGCCGCAACCAGCCCGTCAGGCTTCGACGCCGCCATTTTCGGCGCGCCGCACGGTACGCCCTACCCCGGCATCAACAATTCCGTTCATGCCGGTGCGCCCGATGCCTTCCGCAAGGCGGTGGCGCCGGATCAGGGCTGGCTCGACTCCTGGGACTGGGACCTCGGCGGCCCGCTGCTGCGCCATGGCCAGCGCGTCTGCGATCTCGGCAATCTCAAGACGAGGCGGAGCGATGGCAAGCGCAACCGGGCGCTGATCGAAGCCCGGACGCGCCAGATTCTCGATGCCGGGGCGGTGCCGCTGATGTTCGGTGGCGATGATTCCGTGCCGATCCCGTTCATTGCCGCCTTCGCCGAGCACCCGGCCATCGTCATCCTGCAGATCGACGCCCACATCGACTGGCGGCAGGAACGCTACGGCGAAAGCATGGGCTTCTCCTCCACCATGCGGCGCGCCTCCGAGCACGGCCACGTCTGGCGCATCGTCCAGGCGGGGGCGCGCGGCATCGGCACGGCGCGAGAAGGCGAGGTGCAGGACGCGCACGCCTGGGGGGCGCGCATCGTCACCTCGCGCGACATTCACCACAACGGCGTCGCCGACGTGCTGCAGCACATCCCGGAGGACTGCGACTGCGTGATCTCGCTTGATTGCGATGCGCTGGATTCGAGCGCCATGCCGGCAGTCGCCTATCCCTCGCCGGGCGGCCTCAGCTACACGCAGGTGACGGATCTCATCGCCGGGGTGGCGGCCAAGGCGCGCATCGCCGGTTTTGCCATGGTGGAATTCGTGCCGCAACGCGACCGGATGCAAACCGCCGCCTTCACCGCGGCGCGCATCGCGTCCAACGTGATCGGCCACATTCAGCCGCGGCTGCGCTAGACGCGGCTTGAAATCCAGTTGTGAGCACGGACTTGATCCGGCGGTCACCTTTGCGAGCAAGAGATATTCTTTGGCCGGAACAACGAGGCCCGCTCCGTCGCCCCGGCGGAGCAAAGTGCAAGCATGTTCATTTCTTTCCTCGTTTTCAGTAACCAGGCGGCGGGATGAACCCGCCGTATTCCTTTTCCAGGAGTTCGGCGAAGCGTATTGAAGTGTAATCGCCATATTGCCGGGTGATGATCTGCACGCCCGCCGGAAGCCCGTCCGGCGTCAGGCCCATCGGCGCCACCGTGGACGGCAGATAGAAGCACCCGGAGTAGCCCGCCCAGAACAGCTGGTCGGTGGTGGGCACGCGCTTGCCGTTCACCGTGATCTTGCGCTCGTGGCGCTCGCCCACATGATCATGCGGGAAGGCGGCGGAGGCGGCGGCCGGGCAGATCAGCACGTCCCAGTCCGCGAAGAAGGCCTCCCACAACAGCCGCATCTGGTGCCGCCGCTCGTTGATTTTGAGCCAGTCGCGATGCGAGAGCACATAGGCGCGCAACATGTTGGTGAGGTAGCTGTCATCGAGCGGATCAGCCGCCGCAACCCTGGCCGCGTTGGCGGCGAATTCAGCATCCGACTGGCGGCGGCTGGTGGCTGACCGCAACAGCGCGATGTAGACATCCATCGCCTCCTTCGTCGAGAACTGCGGCCGCGCCGTGGTGGAGAGTTTCTTCACGCGCTTGCCAAGAAATGTGATCAGCCGTCCGAGCAGGTCCTGCACCGGAAGATCCACCTCGGACTGCGGGTCGGTCACCATGGCGGCGACCCGGAAATCCCTGAGGCTGGTCTGGCGGGCGGGCGGCAGCGAAAGCCCGTAGCCGCGCGCCTCCGTGCCGGAGGGGCCGGCAAGCAGCTTCATCATCGTGGAGAGGTCGCGCGCCGAGCGGGCGAGCGGGCCCGCCACGCTGATATCGCTTGGCTGCACCACGCCGGGCAGCAGATGGCCCTGATAGGGCACCACGCCATAGCTGGGCTTGTGGCCATAGACGCCGCAATAATGCGCCGGGTTGCGGATCGAGGCGCCGATGTCGGAGCCGATCTCCAGCGCCGACATGCCGGTGGCGAGCGCCACGGCCGACCCGCCGGATGAGCCGCCGGGTGCGCGCGTCAGGTCCCATGGGTTGTTGGTGGTACCGTAGATCGCGTTGTAGCTCTGCCAGTCGGCGAGCATCAGCGGCACGTTGGTCTTGCCATAGATGATGGCGCCGGCCTCTCCGAGCCGTTCGATGGCCACCGCATCGGCGGAGGCGATGTTGTCACGGAAGCGAGGGTCGCCCCAGGTCGAGGGCGTGCCGGTCCAGTCGAAACTCTCCTTCGCCGTCATCGGCACGCCGTCGAACGGGCCTTTCGGCTTTCCCGCCTTGAGCCTCCGGTCTGCTGCCGCAGCGGCCTTGCGGGCGCGGGCGATATCCGTCACCACCACGGCGTTGAGCGCGGCGTTGTGCTTTTCATATTGCGCGAGACAGGCATCGAGCAGTTCACGCGCGGTAATCTTTTGGGCGCGCAACAGCCGCGCGAGTTCGGTGGCGGAACGGAAGGGAAGGGCAAGGCCGGGCATGAGAAGCTCCTGTGCCGTTCGCTTTAGCCTGTCCCGCAAGCGCGGGGAATTGTTATCCAAATCATCGGAAGCTGAAAGCAGCACTTACTTGACAGGTGGAACTCTGGTGCAGGTGGCCGGTGTCACCGCAATTCCAGATTTCCGAAGCAGAGAGTTATGGACGTTCTATATCAAAACTGATATAAGGCTTTATGAGGCCGGTTGTCTTTCTTGAGAATTCCCTCGACGACGTGCGCTCGTTTCCCGGTGATGCGCGGCGCCAAGTGGGTTTGCAGACCGACCGGCTTCAGCGTGGCCTTGATCCAAACGACTGGAAGTCCATGAAGACCGTTGGTCCCGGCGTCCGCGAGATCCGGGTGCGGGAAGCTTCAGGGGCGTTTCGCGTGATCTATGTCGCCACGTTGGAGGACGCCGTCTACGTTATTCATGCTATCCGCAAGAAGCCGCCGGCGAAACCGAAACGCGATCTGGCTCTCGCAGCGGCGCGGTTCAAAGACCTGATGCGGAGATATGGGCAATGACAGAAGATAGTTTCGAGAGCGTCTGGGATGCGCTGGAGGACTCGCCCGCCGAGGCAGCGAACATGAAGGCCCGGGCCGGACTGATGGTGGCCATTCAGGAGGCCGTTGCCGGTTGGCAACTCACGCAAGCCGCAGCCGCCAGGCGGCTGGGCGTCACGCAACCGCGTATGAACGATCTCTTGCGCGGGCGGATCGACAAGTTCAGCCTTGACGCGCTTATGATCCTTGCGGCCAGCGCCGGGCTCACTGTCGAGTGGCGCGTGGTGAAAAGCGCCGCGTGAAAACAGCGGACAGGTCAACACGGCTTATGGAACTCGCGCATGGCCCAGCACTAGTCGGCCAGCCGCGGCGAGAGGTTAATCTCCTGGACGATAGAGTCGAACAGCACATCCAACAGAGAGCGTGCCATGCCCTTCTCACTCATGGTGATGCCGAGGCCGGGTGCTTCGGGAACCACGATGTCGCCGTTGGCGTTTGGCAGCAGATGGGTCTCCGTCATCTCATAGGCCACCGCTTTCGGTGCGAAGGGATATTCGCAGATCACATCCTTCTCGAGCCCCGCATAGGGCTGGATCGATGCGCACAGCGCCAGATGCGAGGTGAAGGTATGGTTCACATAGGTAACGCCGCGGGCTGACGCATAATCCGCCACGCGCTTGGCGGGGCCGAGGCCGCCGATGCGGCCACAGTCGATCTGGATGAAGGACACCTTGCCGTAGTCGATGAGCTGGCGGGCCATGTGGAAGTTGTGCGAAGCCTCGCCGCCGGCGAGCCTGATGCGGCCCGCGCGCGCGGCAAGGCCCGCATAGGCGTCATAAGCGCCGCCGAGGAACGGTTCCTCCAGCCACCCGGCATTCACCTCCTCGAGCATGGCGATACGCGCCGCCGCGGCGTCAACGTCCTCGCGGAAGATCTGCCCGGCGTCGATCAGCAGGCGGCAGTCGGGCCCGACGCCCTCGCGCGCCGCCTGCAGGTGGTCGCGGTCATCCTTGAGCGATCCGCGCCCGAACGGCCCCCAGCCGCATTTGACGGCGCGGAAATTCTTCTCCCGCGCGCTGCGGCAGCCCATGAGTGTTTCCTGCGGCGTGTCGCCGAACAGCTGCGAGGCATAGGGAAGCTTCGGATAGGCGCGTTTGTAGCCAAGCAGCTGATAGACGGGCTGGCCGCGCTTCCTTCCCAGAATATCCCACAGCGCCATCTCGATGCCGGACAAGGTGTGGGCGGCCTGCAGGAGGTCCGTGCATTAGAGTTGGGCGGCGGCCGCCGGCGCCACGGTATCCTCCGGCGCGGCCAGCGGCTTTCCCAGCACCACGTCACGCAGCGGCTTGCAGGCGCCATGCGACATTGGGCAGACATAGGCGGCGATCGAGGTGAGCGGAGAAGCCTCGCACTCGCCCCAGCCGGTGATGCCGCCTGCCACGACACGCACCAGCAGCGCATCCTGGCTGCCGTCGCCGGCATCGGTGACGACCGGCATGGATAGATAGAAGAAGTCGATGGCTTCGATGGTCATGCGGTCCTCAGCCTTTGAGTTTCGGATAGCGCAGGCGCAGGCCCGGCGTCTCCAGTCTTGCAACATGCACCGACCAGCCGCACAGGCTGGCGATGATCAGCGTCTTCATGTCGGGCCCGCCGAAAGCGATGTTGGTGGGCGCCACCAGCATCAGCTGTTCCCAATCGTCATAAAGGGTTTCGAGCTGTCCCCTGGGCGTCAGCCGGTGGATGATGTTGGGGTTGTACAGACTGATGTAGAGATTGCCCGCCACGTCCAGCGCCAGCCCGTCCGGCACCTGGCGTGGCAGCTCGACCAGAATCTCGCGCTTGCCCGCCGAACCATCGGCCAGGATTTCAATCCGTGAAATGAGCGGCGGCGAGGACTCGGCCACATAGAGATGGCGTCCGTCAGCCGAGAGGCACATGCCGTTGGTGAAGCCATTGGCTTGCCGGTCCCAGATCGTGGCGCTGCCGCCGGGCGCCACCTTCCAGATCCAGCCGTCGCGGGCGCCCCAGTTGCCGGAGTCCGAAACATAGAGATTGCCGGCATCATCGAACACCGGATAGTTCGGCACCCGCATCTTCTGCGCGGCATTGCCATTGGCATAGACCGAGACGCGGCCATCGGGCGTGATGCGGTGAACGGCGGGCGCCTTGTCGTCACAGGCATAGGTGTTGCCATCCGCGTCATGCGCGAGGCCCAGCAGGAAGCCGCCGGGCACCCGCGCCACTTCTTCCAGAGGTCCGCCGTCAAGCCCGAAGCGGTAAAGCTGTCCGGCCTCGCCGCCGGCATAGGCGCGGCCGTCCGGGCCCCAGGCCACCGCCTCGGGATGATCGAAGAGATGGCCAATGTTCCGGAGTTCGAGCGTGTTCGGCATGTGCCTTTTTCCTCGCAGCGGCGATTGGGCTTGACGGTGTTTGTCGCGTATCTATAGTTCGTTACGGCATTTCAGATCAATGTCCGCCATTCCGGAAACTGCGGGGCGGAAGCAAGAGTGTGAAGGCGCAGCATGGGATTGCTCGACGGCAAGGTCTGCCTCGTGACGGGCGCCGGGCAGGGGCTTGGGCGGTCCGTTTGCCTCGAGATGGCGCGTGAAGGCGCTGAGGTCGTTCTCCTCGAACGCAACCCCGATACCCTGGCAGCCGTCGCGGCGGAGATCGGCGGCAGGGCGCATCCCTTCCAACTCGATGTGACCGACTATGACCGTTACGGCGCCATCGTCAATGATGTCGTCGCGCGGCTGGGGCGGATTGACGTGCTGGTCAACAATGCCGCCATCAACCCCGCGCCGCGCCCCATCCTGAACGACACGCTGGAGGAATGGCGCCAGCCCATCGCCAACAATCTCGCAGCCGTCTACATGGGCTCGAAGCTGGTCGCGCCGCACATGGCCAAGCAGCAGGACGGGCGCATCATCCACGTCGCCTCGATCCAGGGCTTTGCCTCGAGCGGCGATTGCGGCTCCTACAACGCCGCCAAGGGCGGCATCATCGCCTATACCAAGTCGATGGCGGTGGAGCTTGGCCGCTACAACATCCTGGTCAACGCGGTGGCGCCCGGCTTCATGGCGACGCCGATGGCGGTGGTGAACGGCGTCGCCGAAGCGACGACGCCTGATTTTCTCGAATGGTATGTGGGCCGCCGCAAGATCCCGCTGGGCCGTACCGGCTATCCGGAGGACGTCTCCGGCACGGTGATCTTCCTCGCGTCGGATTACTGCCGCTACATGACCGGCCAGCTTCTGGTGGTCGATGGCGGCCTGATGAGTACGTTTTGACAGCAAGAGAAACAGGGAAGGAAACGCCATGAGTGCATCGAAACCAGTCCATATCTCCCGCCGCGACTTCGTGCTGACCTCCGCCATGGCCAGTGCCGCAGCGTTCGCCGGATCGCGCGGCGCGCTGGCCCAGGACAAGACCCTCGAAATGTGGTGGTGGGGCGAGCAGGAATTGCCGGGACTGCAGAAATTCGTCGACAGTTCGATTGCCGCCTACAAGGACGCGACCGTCAAATCCATGCTGCAGGACACCGCCGTGGTGATCTCGCAGTTCCAGACCGCCGCGGCGGCCGGCAACGCGCCGGACATCCAGTATCTGTGGAACGGCATCTACCACATGGAAAGCGTGTGGCTCGGCTATGTGCGCGCCGTCAACGGCCTGGTGAAGGACGACGTGGTCAAGGCCTCGAACCCGACGATCCTGAGCAACTTCGCCGGCAACACCTACCGGCTCGGCTGGTATCCGCTGCCGATGTTCTGGTGCTACAACAAGGAGCTGTTCGAGAAGGCCGGTCTCGATCCGGAGAACCCGCCCAAGACCTGGGACGAACTGCTGGTCGCCTGTGACAAGCTGAAGTCATCGGGCACCGAGGCGATCGGCGGCGGCATCCAGGACGGCTACTGGAGCGAATGGTACATCAGCCATGGCCTGGTCCAGAACCTCGACAGTTTCGGCGAGGCCGTGCAGCTGTTCGTGGGCGACAAGGATTTCCGCGATCCCAAATATCACGAGCATTGGGTGAAGCTTGAGGAACTGAAGAAG
>DAISVW010000061.1:0-10254 GCA_036826695.1 Aestuariivirga sp. | reverse complement strand
GTGCGGCCACTTTGCCTTGCTCCCCTAGGCTACCGGAATATTCCATATGTCGCGGGCATAGTCACGGATCGTGCGGTCGGAGGAGAACCATCCCATGCTGGCGGTGTTGAGAATGGCCATGCGGGTCCAGCTGGAGGGTCGGCTCCAGAGATCATCGGCCTGGCGCTGAGCCCGGGCATAGGCATCGAAATCAGTTGCCACCATGAACCAGTCGCTGTGATTGAGCGAATCGACGATCGGCTGGAAGCGGTGCTGGTCGCCGGGTGAGAAGACACCTGAATCGAGCGCATCCAGCACGCCCCGGAGATCAGGCGAGGCCTCGATGGCGGCGCGCGGATCATGTCCCGTGCGGCGGCGGGCTTCGACCTCCTCGGCGGTGAGGCCGAAGATGATGATGTTTTCGCGCCCGACATGCTCCGCGATTTCGACATTCGCGCCATCCAGCGTGCCGATGGTGATGGCGCCGTTCAGAGCGAACTTCATGTTGCCGGTGCCCGAAGCCTCCATACCCGCAGTTGATATCTGCTCGGAGAGATCGGCCGCCGGCACGATGGCCTCGGCAAGGCTCACGTTGTAGTTGGGAATGAACACAATTTTCAGAAGGCCGCGGATGTCGGGATCGGCGTTGATCGCCTGGGCCACATCGTTGATGAGCTTGATGATCAGCTTGGCCTGGGCATAGCTGGCCGCCGCCTTGCCGGCGAAGATCTTGACGCGTGGCTGCCATGACCGGTCCGGGTGGGCGCGCATGGCGTTGTAGAGCGCCACCGTCTCGAGAATGTTCATCAGCTGGCGCTTGTATTCGTGGATGCGCTTCACCTGCACGTCGAACATGGCCGAGGGATCGACCTTCAGCCCCATGCGCGCGAGGATGAGGTTGGAGAGCTCTTCCTTGTTGTGGCGCTTGATGGCGGCAAACCGCGCGGCGAAGGCGCTGTCATCGGCGAAGGGCAGGGCTCTGTCCAAGCGCCCGGCATCGTCCATCAGCGACGCACCGATGCTGGAGTCGACAAGCTTCACCAGTTCAGGATTGACGCCAAGCAGCCAGCGCCGCGGCGTGACGCCGTTGGTCTTGTTGTTGATGCGCCCGGGATAGAGCCTGTCGAGATCGCGGAACACGCTCTGTTTCATGAGCGAGGTGTGGAGCGCCGAAACGCCGTTCACCGAATGCGACCCGGCAAATGCCAATTGCCCCATGCGTACCCGGCGGCCGTTGTGCTCATCGATCAGTGACACTGAAGCGAGGAAGTCGGGTGAGCAGTCTGGCATGCGCTGGGCATCGGCGATGAGGCGGGCATTGATCTGGTAGATGATCTGCATGTGCCGCGGCAGCACGTGCTCGAACAGATGCACCGGCCAGCTTTCCAGCGCCTCGGGCAGCAGCGTATGGTTGGTGTAGCCGATGGCGTTCAGGGTGATCGTCCAGGCGTCTTCCCAGCCGAGCGCATGATGATCGACCAGGATGCGCATCAGCTCGGCCACGGCCACCGCCGGATGCGTGTCGTTGAGCTGGATCGCCACCTTGTCACCGAGCGAGCGGATGTCGCCATATTGCTGCATGTGGCGGCGGACGATGTCCTGCAGCGAGGCGGAGGTGAAGAAATACTCCTGCCGCAGCCTGAGCTCCTGGCCGGCGGGTGTCGAGTCCGCCGGGTAGAGTACGCGGGTGATAATCTCGGCCTTGTTGCTCTCGGCGAGCGCTGCCTGATAATCCCCGCTGTTGAAGGCATCGAGGCGGATCGGGTCAAGGGCGCGGGCGGTCCAGAGTCTCAGCGTGTTGACGCGCTTGCCGCGCCAGCCGACGATCGGCGTGTCGCACGCCGAGGCAAGAATCTTTTCCGCTGGCTTCCAGTGGCGCTGCTGGCTGCGCCCGGTTTCGACGCCGGGCGCCACGTGGCCGCCGAAGCCGATCTCATAGGCCGCCTCGCGGCGCCCGAACTCCCAGGGGTTGCCATGTTCGAGCCAGTTCTCGGGAAGCTCCTCCTGCCAGCCGTCGACGATCTTCTGGCGGAACAGGCCGTGATCGTAGCGGATGCCATAGCCATAGGCGGGGATGTCGAGGCTCGCCATGCTTTCCATGAAGCAGGCGGCAAGCCGCCCCAGCCCGCCATTGCCCAACGCCGCGTCCGGCTCGAGGACAGATACAAGGTCAAGCTCGACATTGAGTGACTCCAGCGCCTTGGTGAAGGCTTCGGTCAGTTCGAGATTGCGCATCGCGTCGCGCAGCAGGCGGCCGATCAGGAATTCCAGCGAGAGATAGTAGACCCGCTTCGACTGTGTCTGGTAGGCGCGCCTCGTCGAGTGCATCCAGCGGGCGATGATGCGGTCGCGAAGCGCCAGGATGGTGGCGTTGAGCCAGTCATGGCGCTTCGCCACATCGGGATTCTTGCCGATGGAATAGGTGAGCTTCTGAAGAATTTCGGCGCGGATGGTTTCGGGATCAGCGGCGCGGGGCGCAGGGGTCATCATCACTCTGGTATTGGGCCTCTCTTGACTGGCAAGAGAATAGTCCAGCAGCCGGGTATCGTCCATGGACGATCCGGCAGGGAACCCGCGATGCCGCACGTGTCTGCCAGCGACGATCAGGCGGGTTTTCACACAGCGCCAATTGCCTCGGACGCCATCTGCACAAAAAACCGGCATGCCGGCTTTGGTGGTCGGCGTGGGCTGGACCGCATGTTCCTTTGGCCTATTGTGTCGCCTGACACTCGGCATTTGATTTTCAGCCATGCGAAATGGTCCGCGTGGGGCAGGACGCGTGCCGGCGTGAGAAACAGAAAGGCGAAGAGGTCATGACGCAGTCACTCAGGGGCCGTTCGGTTGTGGTGACCGGCGGATCGAAGGGCATCGGCAAGGGTATCGCGCGGGTCTTTGTCGGGGCTGGCGCGAGAGTGACGATCGTGGCCCGTCATGGCGAGGAAGCGGAGTTGGCCGCGCGGGAAATCGGCAATGGTGCCTTCGGCCTCGCCGGTGATGTGACATCGCTCGAAGGCATGGAAAGGGTGCTAGGGGCCGCCGTTTCACGCCACGGCGGACTGGATGTCCTCTGCGCCAATGCCGGCATATTTCCGCAGGCCGGCATCGAGCAGATGACCTCTGGCGACTGGGACACGGTCATCGACACCAATCTCAAGGGTACCTTCCATTCGGTGAAGGCGGCTCTTCCGTATCTCAAGAAATCGGATCAGGCGCGGATCATCATCACCTCGTCGATCACGGGTCCGGTGACGGGGTATCCAGGCTGGACGCATTATGGAGCCAGCAAGGCTGGCCAGCTCGGCTTCATGCGCACGGCTGCCATAGAACTTGCCGCGCATGGCATAACCGTCAACGCAGTCTTGCCGGGCAACATCCTGACCGAAGGAATGATTGGCATGGGTGAGGCCTACCAGCGCACAATGACGGCCTCGATACCGCTGGGAAAACTGGGAACCGTGGACGACATCGGCTTTGCCGCTCTCTATTTCGCGTCGAAGGAGGCGGGCTACGTGACCGGCCAGACGATCATTGTCGATGGTGGCCAGGTTCTGCCCGAGAGCCTCGAAGCCCTAAGCCTGATCTGACATTTGCAAACCTCGTTTCCGCGAGGACCAAACAGGCTATGCGACCTTGTACTTCTGCAGCGCCTCCTCGTTGCGCGTGACGCCGAGACCAGGCCCTTCCGGCAGCGGAATGACTCCGTCGACCACCGGAAGCTCGGCGCTGCACAAATCGCGCCTGAGTGAGGAATCCGCCAGTTCCCGCGGCAGGAACTCGATGAAGGTGCAGGTCGGCGAGACGGCGGCGAGATGCGCCGAGGCGGCGATGCCGATCGCCGATTTCCAGCAATGCGGGACTACCGCGAGGCCACGGTCACGGGCATGCATGCCAACGCGCTTGGCTTCGGTCAGGCCGCCGACACGGCCCACATCGGGCTGCACCACATCAACCGCCCTGGCGTTCATGAATTCGAGGAATTCAAAACGCGTGTTCTGCCACTCGCCAAGCGCGATCTTCACCGGCGAGGCATGGCAAAGCTTGGCATAGCCTTCGACATCGTCCGAAGGCAGCGGCGTTTCGACGAAGTAGATGTCCTGGTCGGCGAACATCTCGATCGCCCGCAGCGCTTCCTTCCAGTCAGGCCAGGCATAGGCGACATCGACCATCAGCGTCATGTCGGGTCCCACGGCCTTGCGCACGTCACGCACCATGCGGGCGCATTCACGGTCATCGGCGATCTGCAGGGAGTTGTGCGAGTAGGGCCCTTTCAGGCAGATTTCGAGCTTGGCGGCGCGGAAGCCGAGTTTCTGCGCGCCCAGCGCGCGCTCGCGCAGCACACGGCCATAGGTTTCGAGATCGTCACCTTCGGGCAGCAGCGAGGCATAGGGCACGATGTGGCGGTTGGTGGCGCCGCCCATCAATTGCCAGCAGGGCTTGCCCTCGATCTTTCCGACGAGGTCCCACAGCGCCATGTCCAGGGCGCCGATAGCGCAGATGCCTAGCCCACGGCGGCCGGTCATCGCCGAGCCGCGATACATCTTCTCCCACAGACCCTCGACATCGCGCGGGTCCTGGCCGATCAGCATTTCGGTGAGGCCAAGGCCCATGATGTGGGTGCCCGGCGCCTCGATCATGGCGCGGGCGACCCATGGGTTGGTGTCGGTCTCGCCGATGCCGACATGGCCGTCATCCGTGTGGATCTTGACCACCAGATTATCCTGCGCGGATGAACAGGCATCGGCGCGGAAGTCCGGCACCAACAAGACGAAACATTCGACCCTGGTGATCTTCATGGCTCTCTTGATCCTTTCTCCGTTAGCGGCGAGGCTCTCTTGTGCAGGTCTTCGAGCGTGTGATGGCAACGGATGGCCAGTCCCTCAGGCGTTTCGCGCCAGGGTGGCGGCGCTGTGCGGCAGGTGCCCGGAATCTCGGCGGCGCAGCGGCCGGCGTAGGCGCAGCCCGCTCCACCTTCGCCCGCGTCAGCGGGCTTCGGGCGCGCGGGCTTCCGCTTCCTGAGCGGCACCGGCACGGCCTCGAGCAGCGATTGCGTGTAGGGGTGAAACGGTGGCGCAAACACCTGTTCGCGCGGGCCCAGTTCCATCACCTGCCCGCGAAACAGAACACACACACGGTCGGCCAGCATGCGCACCACGGCAAGATCATGCGAGATGAACAGCATGGCGACGCCAAGTTCGGATTTGAGGCGCTGGAGCAGTTCGAGAATGCTGGCCTGCACGGAGACATCCAGTGCCGAGAGCACCTCGTCGCAGAGCAGGAGATCCGGTTCGGCAATGAGGGCACGGGCAATCGCCACGCGCTGGCGCTCGCCGCCGGAAAGCTGGTCCGGGTAGCGGCTGGCGTAGGCGGCATCGAGGCGCACCTCGGCGAGCGCTCTCGTGACCTGCGTGGCAGTATCTGCCGTGCGCCCGGGAAAGAAGAAGTCGAGCGGCCGCGCAAGGCTGCGGCCGATGGTGGCGCGCGGATTGAGCGAGGCGTCAGGGTTTTGAAAAATGTACTGGACGAGGCGGCGTTCGGCCGGGCTGCGCTCCTTCACCAGAGCGGCCAGATCCTTGCCGCCGAGGCGGATGTGGCCGGTGGCCGGCGCAACCATGCCGGCGATAGCCCGTGCCAGCGTGGACTTGCCGCTGCCCGACTCGCCCACGAGAGCCACCGTCTCGCCCTTCTCGACGGTGAGCGAGACATTCTTCAGCGCCGTGAAGGTGCGGCTGCCGCGTCCATAGCTGACGGTGAGGTCTGTCACGTTCAACAGGGCCTTTGCCTCATGGTGCGAGGGTGGCACAGGCAGTTCGCCCGCAACCGGTTCCGCCGGCTTCGGCAGGTCCCTGAGCCGCCAGCAGGCTGCTTCGTGATGTTGCCCCGCCGGACGCAGGGCCTGGACCTCCTCGAAACAGCGCGGCAGGGCATAATCGCAGCGTGGCGCGAAGGGGCAGCCTTGTGGCAGTTGATCGCGCTGCAGAAGACCGCGCAGCGGCTTGACGGCGCGGCCGTCACCATCGAGCCGCGGCAAGGCGGCGATCAGGCCGCGCGTATAGGGATGGCGGGGATCGGTGAACAGCTGCGCGGTGGGCGCGATTTCCACCATGTGACCGGCATACATGACGCCGATGCGGTCAGCGATCTGGGACAGCAACCCCAGATCATGGGTCACATAGAGCATCGACATGCCGAGCCTGGCGCGCAGATCGATCAGCAGGTCGACGATCTGCTCCTGGGTGGTCACGTCAAGCCCGGTGGTCGGCTCGTCCAGCACCACGAAGCCCGGTTCGCAGGCCAGCGCCATGGCGATGCAAACGCGCTGCTGCTGGCCGCCCGAGAGCTGGTGGGGATAGCGGCGCAGGAATTCCTCATCGGCGGGCAGGCCGACGAGCCCGAACAGCTCGCGGGTGCGCGCACCGGCGGGCAAGCCATGGGCGTAGAGAATCTCGTCGATCTGGGCGCCGACGCGCATGCCGGGGTTGAGAGCCGTGGTCGGGTTCTGCGGTACGAAGCTCACCCTGGCGCCGCGCAGCCGGTCGAGACCGGCGCGATCGAGCGTCAGCACGTCTGTACCGTCGAGCATGATCCTTCCGGCATCGGTGCGCAGTCCGCCATGGCGGAAGCCGAGAAGCTGAAGCGCCACCGTGGACTTGCCGCAGCCGGACTCGCCTACGAGCCCCAGCACCTCGCCGCGCCGCACCGTGAAGCTCACATGCTCGACCACCTGCCGCCAGCCAAGACCCTGGCGGTAAGATACCGAAAGACCGGCAACCTCGAGAGCAAGCCCGGTCATTGCGTGCCCAGCTTCACCGTGCGGCCGAGCACGCGGGCGAGACCTTCAGTGAACAGATTGAGGCCCACCACCAGTGAAGCAAGTGCGAGACCCGGTCCCAGAACGGTGGAAGGAGACACGATCAGCAAGGCCCGGTTTTCGCTGATCATCAGGCCCCATTCGGGGGTCGGTGGCCTGAGCCCGAAACCGAGAAAGCCCAGCGAGCCTATCAATACCGGCGCATAGCCGGCGCGCAGCGCAAACTCGACCAGCAGCACGCTGGTGGCGTTGGGCAGCAGCTCCCGGCGCATGACGGACCATGCCTTTTCGCCACGCAAGCGCGCCACAGTGACATAATCACGGGTGGCGATATCGATGGCGGCGGCCCGCGCCATGCGGGCGATGCGCGGCGCATAGACCAGCGCCACGACCAGCACGAGCAGCACCGGATTTCCGGAATAGTCGGTGCCCGCCGCCGCGATGGCGATGAGGGCGAGAACCAGGAAGGGTATGCTGATCAGGGCCTCAAGCATCCGCTGCACGACCTCGTCGATCCAGCCGCCGACATAGCCAGACAGCAAACCGATGACGGCGCCAGCCAGCGTCCCCAGCAGCGTGCCGGCGAGCGACAGCGAGATCACGATCCAGCTGCCATGAACGACCCGGCTGAACACATCGCGGCCCAGCTGGTCGATGCCGAAGGGATGCGCGAGACTCATTCCTGAGAGCGGGATGCCGGCGCCCATCTGGGAATAGCCATAGGGGGCCCAGAACGGCCCGGTGACGGCGATCAAGAGATGGACCAGCAGGATAAGACTTCCGATCCGGAAACTGAGTGGCATCTGCCGCCACAGCCGCAGCCAGTTGCGACGCGTCTTGGGCGGTGCGGCGAGGCTGATGTCGGCTTCGCTCATCGCTCAGGCCGTCCTGAGCCGCGGATTAAGCAGGATCGCGGCGATGTCAGCCACGAGGTTCGCTGTCACGTACACAAGCGCAGCGATCATCACCGTCGCCTCGATGACTGGCAGGTCACGGAGCTGGAGTGAATCGACCAGCAGCGTGCCGAAGCCCGGATAGGAGAAGACTTTCTCAACCACCACCACGCCGCCGATGAGATAGGCGAGGTTCAGCGCGGTGACGTTGAGAGTCGGCACCAGTGCGTTGGGCAGTGCGTGGCGCAACAGTACGCGGCTTCGCGACAGGCCCTTGAGTTCGGCCATGCGCACATAGTCAGAATCGAGCACTTCGATCAGGTTGTCGCGCAGCATGCGCACCGCATAGACAGCCATGACGATGGCCAGCGTCGCGGCCGGAAGGGTCATCGCCCGTATGTATTCGCCGAAACTGGACGTTTCATCGACAAGCGAGATTGCCGGCAGTACCGGTATCCACAGCACGAAGGCAAGCAGCAGAATGGTGGCCAGCAGGAAGTCTGGCATCGACAGAAGCACGAGCGTTACCACCGACAGCGCGTGGTCGGCGGCCTTGTCGCGGGTCAGCGCCTGGACGACGGCCGGGATCACGGTCAGCGGCAGATAGAGCAGGAAGGCATAGACCGACAGCGCCAGGGTGTTGAAGATGCGCGGCGCCAGCACCTCCGAGACCGAACGGCTGGAAACCAGGGACTGGCCAAGGTCGCCGGTCAGCAACCCGCCAAGCCAGTGGAGATAGCGGGTCACGGCTGGTTGATCGAGCCCCAGCTGTTCGCGGAGGACCTGGAGCGACTCCGGCGTTGCATCGCGGCCGAGAATGCGGGTGGCAACGTCGCCCGGAAGGATTTCAAGCACGAAGAAGACGAAAGCCGAGACCAGCAGCAAGGTGACCACCGACAGGGCGACGCGACGCGCGATCAGCAGCCAGATCTGCAAACAAGCCTCCCCGGAAAGAGCAGGGCGAGGCTGGCCTCGCCCTGCGTTGTGGGTTCAGTTCTTACGCGGCTGCGTTACTTGCAGCTCAGATTCTCGAAGTTGAGGTTGAAGTTCTGGGCCCGCGGCTCATAGCCTTCGCAGCCGGCGCGGAGCGCCAGAACCTGGTGCACGAACATCGGCAGGATCAAGCCGCCCTCGCTGGCGAGCATCTGGCCCGCTTGCTGGAACAGCTTGTTGCGCTCTGCTTCATCGACCGTGGTGTTGGCCTTGAGCAGCAGCGCGTCATAATCCGGGCGCTCCCAGCGGGTCTCCTTCCACTTGGCGTCCTGCGTGTAGGCCACCGCCAGGCCTTCGCCCGGCGGCCGCATCGACCAGGCCGATGTGACAATCGGCTTCTTCAGCCAGACATCGTCCCAGTAGCTTTCCGCTGGCGTCACGACGACGTTGATGTCGATGCCGGCGGCTTTCGCCATTTCGGCATAGACCTGCGCCATGCGCACCATGCCGGGCACGCCTTCGGCGGTGTAAAGATCGATCTTGAGGCCATCCTTGTAGCCAGCTTCGGCGAGCAGCGCCTTGGCCTTCTCGATGTCCTGCTTGGGCGCTTCCTTGACGTAGGACGCAGGGCTGCTCACCGGCACGGGATTGTCGGCCCCTGCCTGTCCGAAGCCCAGAAGCACGGTATCGACCATTGCCTGACGGTCGACCACCAGCTTGAGCGCCTCGCGGACTTTCGGATTATCGAAGGGCGGCGTATCGACCCACATTGACACGGTCATCGAATTCGATGCGCCGGTCTGGAGCATCTGGACATTGGGATCGTCCTTGATCGAGGCGATGACCGACGGATCGACGTTCAGCATGAGATCGACCTGGCCGGCCTTCATGGCCGCAACCGCCGCCACGGCCTCTTGCGCCACGGTGATCTTCAGGCATTCGGCCATGGGCTTTCCGGCGTCCCAGTAGTTGGGGTTCTTGCGCAGGATTCGCACCGGGGCGTTAGGCGTGAACTGTTCCTGCATGAAGGGCCCAGTACCGTCGCCCTTCAGCTTGAGATCCTCGGCCTTGGCGCCGTCCGGCACGATATTGGTGAACTTGTTGCTGATCAGCACGGGAAGCTGCACCACCGGCTTCTGGGTGGTGAAGGTGACCGTCGTCGGATCCGCCGCCTTGATGCCCTCCGGATCGAGGAAGGCCAGCACGGCGCGGGCGCCGGAGCCGGTTTTCTCGTCGAGCAGGCGCTTGAAGGTGTAGACCACGTCGGCTGCGGTGAAGTCCTTGCCGGAATGGAACTTGACGCCCGGGCGCAGCTTGAAGGTCCAGGTGAGGCCGTCATCAGACACGGACCACTCGGTGGCGAGCTCCGGCAAGACATTGAAATTGTCGTCGACATCGACGAGCCGGTTGTACACGGCGAAGGTGTGATAGGCGTCGTCGCCGGAATGCATGTCGGCGGGATCCATCGACTGCTTCTCGCCGCTCCACTCATATCCCAGTATCTTCACGCACTCGTCGCCGGCTGCCGCCCATGCGGGCGACGCGACGGCAAGGCCGCTCGCGGCCGCGGCCGCTCCGGGCAACCATCTGTTGAGTTTCATGGGCGTTGTCCTCCAGCTTGTTCTGTCGAAGGGGCACAAT
>DAISVW010000060.1:0-10335 GCA_036826695.1 Aestuariivirga sp. | reverse complement strand
GGTATTCGCAGCCCTCGGGGTGGGTGACCAGCGGCACCTGCTGCTGGCTATTGATGTTCACGTCCCGCGCCACCGCCCAGATCGGCCGCTCCTCCCAGCTCCGCACCAGATAGGGGTTCTTGTCGCGGGCAAGCAGCGCGATGGCGATGTCGAGCTCGGCGGCATGCAGCAGGTCGAGAAGTCTGCGCGACAGATCGCAGGTGATCGCCATCGTCACCTTCTCCTGGGCGCCCATGAACCCGGCGATCGCCTCCTGCAGGAAGGCAACCGAGAAATCGGTGGGGAGCCCTACGCGCAGCTGGCCCTTCGCCTGGCGGCCCTTGAGCCGCGCCACCGCCTCGTCATTGAGCCGCAACAGCTGCCGGGCATAGACTGCGAGCGCCTCGCCTTCCTCGGTGAGCTTGAGCTCACGGCCCTCATGGAGCAGCAGCTTGGCGTCGAGCAGCTCCTCCAGCCGTTTCATCTGCAGCGACACGGCCGGCTGGGTGCGCCCCAGGGCGTCGGCGGCCCGGGTGTAGCCGCCCAGATCGATGATGCTCACGAAGGCCCGCAAGAGATCGGTGGGCAGGTTGATCGCCCGCATAGCTGCTCCTTATGCGATCATCATCATTATAAAAATCCGAAATTCAGGCAAGGCCGTAATTTCCCCGGCCATGAGACGCCATGAATTCCGGAAACTGTTCAAGAGCGTGGGGCCGGCGGTGCTGCCGGTGATCCATGTGCTCGACGAGGCCCAGGCCGAGCGCAATGTGCGAATCCTGATCGCCGAGGGCGCGCCGGGCTGCTTCCTCATCAACCACGACTTCGGGGTTGAGCCTTTCCTGCCAATCATCGCGCATGTCAGGCGCCGCTTTCCGGCACTGTGGATGGGTGTCAACTTCCTTGCCGTCACCGGCCGCGACGCCTTTCCGGTGCTGGGCAGGCTGCAGCGCGAGGGCACACAGGTTGACGCCTATTGGGCGGACGATGCGCGGATCGACGAGCACCGTGCGGCGGATGATCAGCAGGAAGCCTCAGGCATCGCGGCGGCACGCACCGCGGCGGGCTGGACCGGCATCTACACCGGCGGCACCTGCTTCAAGAAGCAGCGCGAGGTCGATCCCGCCCATTACGAAACATCGGCCCGCCTCGCCACCGCCTATATGGATGCCGTCTGCACCTCGGGCGTGGCCACCGGGCATGCGGCGGACATGGACAAGATCCGCTCCTTCCGGCGCGGCATCGGCGATGAGGCCCTGACACTCGCCTCCGGCATCACGCCGGACAATGCGCATCTCTACATGGACGACGTCGATGGCTTCATGGTGGCGACCGGCATCAACCTCGACGGCGATTTCTACAACATCGATCACCGCAAGCTTTCGCGCCTGCTGAAACTCACCCGCGAACATGGAGCCAAGTCATGAGCCGCAACAAGGGACCCCGCGACGACCGCTGGTATCTGAACCTGATGGCGCCCAACACCAAGGGCCCCAAGTTCGCATGGCTCGACCCGACCTCGATCTACATCAATGGCGAGGCTTTCCATGACCTGCTGGATGATCTGGTGGCCGATCTCAAGGGCGTTTCCTGCGACGTGGTGGGCGGGCTCGACGCCATGGGCTTCGTGCTGGGGTCGGCGCTGGCAACCAGGCTCGGCATCGGCTTCCTGCCGATCCGCAAGGCGGGTAAGCTCTGCGTTGATACCGACAAGGTGAGCTTCAGCAATTATTCCGGCCGCACCCAGGACATGGAAATGCGGCTGCCCGCCTTCGCCAAGGGCACCAAGGTGCTGCTCGCCGACCAGTGGGTGGAAACCGGCGGCACCATGGACGGCGCCATCAGGCTGGTCGAGCGCCAGGGCGGGCAGGTGGTGGCGATGGCGGCGGTGGCGATCGAAGAGAACGCCGCCACCGACGGCTACCGCAAGAAGTACCGCTGCGTTTCGGGCGTCGTTCAAGGCAGCCGCTGGCAGGCGGAATGCAATGCCCAGAAGCTGTCAAGCTTCGCCAGCTACCGGCCGGAACTGGTGTTCCCGGCGATCCGCTGAGCGGCTATGTCTTTGGATACAACAGGGCGCGCGCCGTCGCCTCGTCGGTTACCAGAATGCGGGCCAGTTGCTGGCGCAGCGCGGCGCGGATGACCGGCACCTTGTAGGCGCCGCCTGCCGCCAGGATGGTGTTGGGGATGCGCCGCATGTCGTCAAGCCCGATGCCCACGATGCGCTCATTGATCGGGTGGTCGATCGGTTCGCCGTCGGCGCCGATGATGGTGCCGAGCACGTCGCCGACCGCGCCCGCCTCGATCAGATCGCCGGGCTTCACATCGGGCGGAAGCCCATCGCGCACCAGAAGCGAGCGCGCCGAGATGTCGCTGCAGGCCACCGCCATGCCGTCGATCTTCCTGATCTTGTCCAGCACCTCGTCGAACACATCGAGCTTCATGATGATGTCGCGCGAGCGGCGAGACCCGGCATAGAGCGGTGCCGGGAAATAGCTGTGCTGCGCGCCCAGCAGATCGGCAAGCCTCGTCGTGATCTCGAAGCTGTTGAAGTCGGAGCCGCGCGTGAGCCCGCCCATCACCGAGACGACCTCAAGGTCGTCGCGGTTGAAGGACGCCACGAAGCGGGTGGCGATGTTGAGCGTGTTGCCCCAGGTGAGGCCGAAGGTGCGGATCGCCTTATCGGAGAGCTTTCGCGACAGCACCTGTCCCAGCGCGGCGCCGACGATCGTCTGCAGGTCAGCCGCGCGCTCCGGCGACGGAGCCACGAAGGCCTCCGAGAGCGCGAAGGCCGCACATAACTGCTCTTCCAGTTCGGGGCATGCCGAGAAGGACGTGTTGAGAGAAATCCGGACCAGGCCGTTGCGCCGCGCCTCGGCCAGCGCCTTGTTGACGCGCAGCCTTGTCACCTGCAGCTTGTCCGCCACCTGTTCCTGGGTCAGGCCCTCGACATGATAGGCCCAGGCCACCTGCGCGAGAAAGCGCTCCTCGGCATCGATCCTGGGAAGCTTCGGCGCGCGCGACATCAGCGGTCGGTTACTTAACCGCTCCCATCGTCAGGCCGCGCACCAGATGACGCGAGACGATCAGCGCGAAAACCATGACCGGCACGGCAATCAGCGTCGCGGTGGCCATGATCTTGCCGTAAGGAACGTCGTAGCCTTCCATGAAGGTGATGGCCATGGCCGGCGCGGTCTTGGCGGCCTTGGGCGCGAGGATGTAGGCGAACAGCAACTCGTTCCAGGAGAAGATGAAGGAGAAGATCGCCGACACGGCGACACCGGGCATGGCGAGCGGCAGGCAGATTGAGCGGAAGATGCGCCACTGGCTGGCGCCTTCGAGGCTCGCCGCCTCGTCGAGGTCATAGGGGATGGAGCGGAACTGATCGGTGCAGATCCAGATCACGATCGGCAGGCAGAAGGTGAGATACATCAGGATCAACGCCAGGTGCGTGTCGCGCAGGCCGATCTGCCTGGCGATCAGGAACACCGGAAACACCAGCACGACGGGCGACACGAAACGGTTGGTGATGAACCAGAACCACAGGTCCTGCTTGCCGCGGAACTCAAAGCGCGCCAGCGCAAAGGCCGCAGGCGCGCCAAGCCCGATCGACAGCGCCGTGGTGCACACGGCGACAATCAGCGAGTTGATCAGCGATATTCCGACCCGGTCCTCGAACAGGACTTCCCAATAATTGGCCAGTGTCGGCGTGAACAGCCACACGGGCGGCGACTCCAGCGCGATGGCCTGGGTTTTCAGGCTGGTCGTCACCATCCAGTAGAACGGAAACACGCAGAACAGGCAGATCGCGCAAAGCAGGACGGCCTCGCCCAGCCAGCGGCGGCCGGCATAACCCCCACGTGCCGAAGCAGCACCCGCACTCATGCCCTCACCTCCCGGTAGAAGAATCTGATGTAGGCGCGCGACAGCACGACCGTGAGAATGAGCAGGATGATCGCCTGCGCCGAGGCCATGCCGACGTCGAACTGGCGGTTGCCGGTGCGCTCGATGAGGATGGCGATGAATTCCGTGGCAGAGCCTGGCCCTCCGCGCGTCATGGTGAACACCATGTCGAAGAGCTTGAGCGTGTCGGCAGTGCGCAGGATCAGCACCGCCACCAGGCCCGGGATCAGGAACGGCAGCTGGATGTGGCGGAGCACCGTCCACCAGCGCCCGGTTTCAAGCCGCGCCGCCTCCTCGATCTCGAGGGGCACGTTGGAGAGGCTCGCCAGCATGACCAGCGCCACGAAGGGCGTCCACTGCCACACGTCCCAGAAGATCACCGCGATGAACGCATTGGTAGGATCGCCGATCCAGTTGATCGGCTCGACGCCGAAGAATCCGAGCAGCTGGTTGATGACGCCATACTTCATGTTGAACATCACCTGCGCCAGAAGCCCCACCACCGCATAGGTGGTTGCCATCGGCAGCACCAGCGACAGCCGCGTGAGAGCGCGGAGAAAGCCGAGGCCCGGCCGGTGGAGGAGCAGCGCGATCAACAGGCCCAGCACGATCTGCAACGGCACGGCGATCAGGAACAAGACCGCCGTGCGCCCCATGGATTGCCAGAACACCGGGTCCGAGAGCACGCTGGCGTAATTGGCGAGCCCCACGAATTCCTGCTGGTTGGCCTTGGTGAGGTTGAAGAAATGCAGGCTCTTCCAGATGCCGTAGAGCAGCGGCGCGATGCCGACGGCCGCCAGCGCGATCACAGCCGGCCCAACGAACGCGAGCATGGTCGACGTCTTCACGCGGGCTGTCACGGGTGCTGTCCTGCTGGAAGTGTTGCGGAAAGCGGCGGGAGCAAGCCCCCGCCGCGCTGATTGTGGGAGAACAGTTTACTGGGCGAGTGGCTTCTTGCCGTCGTAGTAGCCGGCCTTCTGCAGCACCTCTTCCATCTTGGCGCCGATGGTCTTGGCGCCTTCCTCGACCGAGACTTCGCCGAGCATCATCTTGGTGCCCCATTCCTGGACGATTTCGGTGATGGTCGGCCATTCCGCGAAGCGCGGACGGAACTCCGGCACGCCTTCCTTCCAGCTCTCGACGAGGGCCGGAATATAGGTGAACTTCTCGGCGTTGGCCGGGTTCTGATACACGGACTGGCGGGCCGGAACGCCGCCCTTTTCAAGGTAGGTCTGGGCGTTGGCCTTGGAGGTCAGCCACTGGATCAGCAGCCAGGATGCCGCCCGCTCCTTCTCGTCGGCCTGCGTTGCCACCGCGAGCGAGAAGCCGCCGAGCGCCGGCTTGCGGCCGGCTGGGCCCTTGGGCTCCGGCGCGATCGCCAGGCAGTCGCCGATCTTCGAAGTCTCCTTGTTGGTCAGCGTCGAATAGAAGGCCGACCACTCGGTGATCATCGCCACGTCGCCCTGGGCGAGCGCGTTGACGGTCTCGGCGTGGTCATAGGAAACGATGCCGGGCGGCATGTATTTCATGAGGTCCTGGCGGAAGTTCAGGCCGGCCTGGCTCTCCGGGGAGTTGAGGTTCGACTTGAAATCCTTGGTCAGGAACGAGCCACCGAACGGCCAGAGCACACGCGCGAAGCTGTCGGCGGACTGGGTCTCGTTGCGCTTGGACTGCAGCGCGAAGGCGAACTTGCCGTCCTTGGTGAGCGCCGGGCCGTACTTGTCCTTGAGGTCGGCCCAGGTTTCCGGCGGGCCATCGAAGCCGGCGTCCTTCAGCATGCACTTGTTGTAGAAGAGCAGGCCGGAATAGTTGTCGAACGGCAGACCATAGATTGTGCCGTTCCAGCCGCCGAAGGCGTTCAGCACCAGCGGGAAGAAGTCGTTGATGTCGAGGTCGGGGTCGGTCAGGTTCGGATCCTTGGTGAAGGTGTCGATCGGCAGGATCCAGCCGTTCTCGGCGAAGTTGCCGATCCACACGAGGTCGATCAGGGCCACGTCGAAGTCACCCTGGGCGACGAAATCGCGCACCTGCTCGCCCAGCGCGTTCTCGTAGGGCAGCGTGGTGATGTTGACCTTGATGCCCGTCTTGGCCTCGAATTCCGGCAGCATTTCCTTGGCGGCGTTGTAACCCGGGCGGTCCAGGAACACGACGTCGACGGTGGTGCCGGCATAGGGCTTGGCCGCCTCTTCAAGCGACCAGGCGGATGCCTGCGGGGCGCCAGCCACCGCTCCCATTGCCATGAGCGCGAGCGCGCTCACGAAGTTTCTCAGTTTCATGGATTTCCTCCGTAATAGGGACATTAGCGACCAAAGCAGCCATTTACATTTGTATCGCTTCGCATATAAATGTATTTTATCCGGCCGGAGTCAACAGGATTCTGGCGGGGTCTGGGCGGGAGGTTGCTTTCATGGCGCGGGTAAAGCTGTCGAATATCGACAAGTCCTACGGCGCACAGCAGGTCATTCACGATGTCTCGCTCGACATCGAGGACGGTGAATTCGCGGTATTCGTGGGCCCGTCCGGCTGCGGCAAATCCACGTTGCTGCGGGCCATTGCGGGGCTCGAGGGCATCTCGCGCGGGAACGTGATGATCGGCGATGCGGACGTGACCGCGAAACCGCCGTCTGAGCGCAACGTCGCCATGGTGTTCCAGTCCTATGCGCTCTACCCTCACATGACGGCGCGGGAAAACATGGACTTCGGCATGAAGATCAACAATTTCCCGGCTGAGGAGCGCGGCCGGCGAATCGCCGAGGCGGCGCGCATCCTGCAACTCAACGATTATCTTGACCGGAAGCCCGGCCAGCTCTCCGGCGGCCAGCGCCAGCGCGTGGCGAGCGGCCGGGCGATCGTCAAGAACCCGGAAGTCTTTCTGTTCGACGAGCCGCTGTCCAACCTCGACGCCAAGCTGCGCGTCCAGATGCGCGTCGAGCTTGAGGCGCTGCACCGCCAGCTCAACGCCACCATGATCTATGTGACCCATGACCAGGTCGAGGCCATGACCATGGCCGACAAGATCGTGGTGCTGAACGGCGGCCGGATCGAGCAGATCGGCCCGCCGATGGAGCTCTATCACCGGCCGCGCACCGAATTCGTGGCCGGCTTCATCGGCGCGCCGGCCATGAATTTCATCGATCTCCGTGCCGCGAACGGCACCGCGAAGACGGCGCTTGGCGCCAGACTGGCTGCGGCCGGCACCGCCGCGAAGCTCGGCATCCGGCCCGAGCACATGCTGATCGCCGAGGCCGGCAAGGGCGATTTCGATGCCACCGTCCGCCTGCGCGAGACGTTGGGCGGCGATGCCTATCTCTACGTGACGCTGGCCGATGGAACCTCGCTGGTGGTGCGCGCCGATGGCGACACCGCGATCGACGCGGGCCATGTGATCGGCCTCACGCTGCCGCCGAACCGACTGCATTTCTTCGATGCCCAGGGCCTCGCGCTGCAAGCCGGAGGGAAGCCCCATTGAACGCCGCGCAGCAAACCATCGCCTCAGGACTGAAAGTTTCGAAATCCATCGCCGCGGTCGATCTTTCCGTCGGCGCTCTTGCCCGCGCGCCAGCGCTTCTCAAGGCGCATTTCGGCGCTGGCACGGCCGTTCTGATCGCCGATGAAAACACCTGGACCGCCGCCGGCCTGGCGCTCGATGCGCATCTTCGGGCGGCGGCGGTCCCGGTCGAGACCCATGTGCTGCCGGCAAAGCCAAAGCCAAAGCCCAGCGTCGAGCTTGCGGCGACGCTGCTCAGCGCGCTTCAGTCCGAAGGCGCGATTCCGGTTGCGGTCGGCTCCGGCGTCATCAATGACGTGGTGAAATACGCTGCCTTCAAGCTCGGGCGGCCCTATCTCTGCGTTGCCACCGCGGCGTCAATGGATGGCTATACCTCGGCTGGCGCGCCGCTCTCCGAGAAGGGCTTCAAGAAGACCATCCAGTGCGCGCCGCCGCGAGTGATCGTCGCCGATGTCGACGTGCTCAGCAAGGCGCCACCGGACATGACCAGCTGGGGTTACAGCGATCTTGCCGGCAAGATCCCAGCCGGCGCTGACTGGATCCTGGCCGATGAGCTTGGCATCGAAGCCATCGCTCCCGCCCCCTGGAACATGGTGCAGGGCCATCTGCGCGAGTTTCTGGCGCACCCCGGGGATGTGGCGCGCGGCGACCCCGCCGCCATCGAGAATCTGTTCGCAGGCCTGTCGCTTGTCGGCTTCGCGATGGAGCTCTACGGCTCGTCACGGCCGGCCTCGGGGGCTGATCATCAAATCGCCCATCTCTGGGAAATGCAGGGTCTCGAACATGACGGCGACGCGGTCAGCCACGGGTCCTGCGTGGCGATCGGCTCGCTGGCCGCCTTGCGGCTCTACAGCTGGTTTCTCGCCCAGGACCTCGGCCGCCTCGACATCGAAGCCACAGTGGCGCGGGCGCCGGATTTCGCTCGGAAGGCGGACGCCATACGGCAGGCCTTCGGGCCGTCCGAGATCTGCGAGCGGTCAATCGAGGAAACGCGCCTCAAGCATGCAGGCAAGGACGCGCTGCGCCAGCGGCTGATGAGGCTGAAGGAGTGCTGGCCGAGTCTCAGGCGCCGGCTCGAAAGGCAGATCGTCAGCCCCGATGACTTCGCGCACATGCTGCGCACGGCGGGAGCGCCCTCCACCCCGATGGAGATCGGCGTCGATGACCATGGCCTGCGCCAGACCGTGCTGTCATCGCTCTACCTGCGCAGCCGCTACACGATCCTCGATGTGCTCGATGACACGGGCTGGCTTCAGTCCGCCGTCAGCGCCTTTCCGGCATCATCCGGGATCAAAACAGGAGCTACCGTCTGATGCTGGACTACCGCAAGACCATTGAACATGCCGCCGAGGAACTGAAGGCCGCGAGCCGCGGGGTCGACCCCGCCGAGGTCGATAGCCTGGCGCGCGAGATTGCCAAGGCACGGCGCGTGGTGCTCTATGGCGTGGGCCGCGAAGGCCTGATGATGCGCGCGCTGGCGATGCGGCTCTATCACCTCGGGCTTGACGCGCATGTGGTGGGCGACATGTCGGCGCCGCCGGTGGGCCGTGGCGATCTGCTGATCGTCAGCGCCGGACCTGGCGCTTTCTCCACCGTCATGGGGCTGATCGGTGTTGCCCGCCAGGCGGGCGCGCGAACCGCCTGCGTCACGGCGCAGCCGAAGGGCCGGGCGCCCCGCGCCTGCGACACGGTTCTGGTCATTCCGGCACAGACCATGGCGGATGACACCGGACCGCGACCCGCCTCGGTGCTGCCGATGGGATCGCTTTTTGAAGGCGCGCAGTTCCTCACCTTCGAGGTGCTCATCCTCATGCTGCGGCAACGGCTGAAGGTTTCGCCTTCCGCGATGCGCAAGCGCCATACCAATCTCGAATAGGCGCAGCGCAAGACACTCATATCGTCGGAGGAGTTTCCGTTCGGGCGAGAAGTGTTCTAGGCTCACCCCATGGCCAATGACGCTCCCAGCCAATTGCGCCGAGCCCTGAGCCTGCCGTGGCTCGTCTTTTACGGCGTCGGGGTCACCATCGGCGCGGGCATCTTCGCACTGATCGGCGAGATCGTGGCGATTGCGGGCAGTCATGCGCCGCTGGCCTTTGTCGTGGCGGGCGTCGTCGCCGGGGTAAGCGGCCTTTCCTACGCCATTCTGGCAAGTGCCTATCCGCGCGCGGCCGGCGAGGCGATCTTCGTCAAGCTGGGATTCGGCGACATTGCCGGGCGGGTCATCGGTTATGGCGTGGTCGCCGTCGCCATCACCTCGAGTGCCGTCATCGGTCTGGCCTTCGCGCGCTATGTCGCGAGCTTCTCCGGCCTGCCGGAACCCCTGAGCCTGCTTGCCGTGATGGCGTTCCTGAGCATGGTTGCCGCCGCCGGGGTGCGCGAGAGTGTGGGCTTCGCGGCACTCGTCACGGTGTTGGAAGTGGGCGCTTTGCTGGTGGTCGCGGTGGCCGGGCTGCCGATGGCGGCACGCTCGCCGCTGCTGGGCGAAGTCCTTTCCTTGCCGGCGGACTGGACGGCGTGGAGCGCGGTCTTCGCCGGCGGCTTCGTTGCATTCTTCGCCTTCATTGGCTTCGAGGACATCGAGAACATGGCCGAGGAGACCCACGATGCGCAGCGGGTGGTGCCGCTTGCCATCCTGCTGACGCTGGTGATCTCCGTGGTGATCTACGGTCTCGTCGCTGTGGTGGCGGCAAGCTGGCCCGATCGCGAGGCGCTGACCACGAGCCGCGCGCCGCTCGCCGCCCTGTTCGAGGACGTGACAGGCCAATCCGGAACCCCCATGGCGGTGATGGCCGCGGTGGCGATGATCAACGGCATTCTGGTCCAGATCATCATGGCAAGCCGGGTACTCTATGGCATGGCGGGCGAGGGCATGGCGCCACGGCAATTGCGCCACCTGCATGCCAGGCGGCAAACACCCGTCCGCGCCATCCTGCTGGTGGGCGCCG
>DAISVW010000059.1:6692-10443 GCA_036826695.1 Aestuariivirga sp. | reverse complement strand
CCGTACCCCAGTCGGCCTCGCCCGCGGGCAGCACGCGCGGAGCCGCCGCCTGGGCTGCCTCGTCGCCGCGCACGGCGCAGCCCGCGTCAATCAGTATGCTGATGATCGGCTTCAGAAATCTGTCCGCCCCCGCCCTGTCGATCAGGATCGTCTCGGCGGCGCCGCACACGCCGGTGCGCCGCATCTTGGCGTTGAGCACCACCTTCCGCGCCATTTCGATGTCGGCGGCCTTGTCGACATAGACGTGGCAGATGCCCTCGAGATGGCTGAACACCGGCACGCGGGCATCCTGCTGGACCCGCGCCACCAGGCTTTTCCCGCCGCGCGGCACGATCAGGTCGATGGTGCCGCCGAGGCCGTCCAGCATCATGCCCACGCAGGCACGGTCGGCGGTGGGCACCATCTGGATCGCGGTGCGTGGCAGGCCCGCCGTATCGAGGCCGCGCTGCAGGCAGGCGATGATCGCCGAGGAAGAATGAAACCCGTCCGAACCGCCGCTCAGGATCGCCGCATTGCCTGACTTGAGGCACAGGCCGCCGGCGTCAGCCGTCACATTGGGCCGCGATTCATAGATGATGCCGATCACCCCGATCGGCACCCGCACGCGTGAGAATTCGAGGCCATTGGGCCTTGTCCATCTGGCGATCACTTCGCCCACGGGGTCGGGCAGGGCGGCAATGTCCTCAAGGCCTTTGGCCATCGCCTCGACGCGGGCCTCGTTCAGGGTCAACCGGTCGATGAAGCTGGCCTTGAGGTCCTTCGTCCGCGCGGCCTCGAGATCGCGCCGGTTCTCTGACAGGATGTCGGCGGTGGAGCGGCGGATTTTCGCCGCCATGGCGGTGAGCGCCTGGTTCTTCTGCGCAGGCGGCGCCAGCGCCAGCAGCTTTGCGGCCGTGCGGGCGGCGTGGCCCAGCGTCAGCATCATGTCGCGGATTGAGATATCTGCCGTCATGCGCGGTCTCCGCCCATCAGCACCATGTCGTCGCGGTGCACCAGTTCGTCGCGTCCCCGGAAGCCCAGGGCCTTCTCGATCTCCGAGGATTTGAGCCCCAGAATGCGCGTGGCATCGGCGGCGTCATAGGCAACGAGCCCGCGGGCGATCTCGCGGCCGGTGCTGGTGACGATCGAAACCGTGTCGCCGCGCGCGAAGGCTCCCGCGACCGTCTTGACGCCGGCTGGCAGCAGGCTCTTGCCTTTGGCGAGCGCCGTCGCGGCGCCCTCGTCCACCACCAGGCGGCCGATGGGCTGCAGGGTTCCGGCAATCCAGCGCTTGCGCGATTGCAGCGCGGAAGCATTGGCCACGAACCAGGTGCAGCGCCTTCCTTCATGGATACGCCGCAGGGGATGCATCTCATGGCCCGAGGCGATCACCATGTTGCAGCCCGCCCCCAGCGCGATCTTCGCCGCCTCGATCTTGGTGACCATGCCGCCGGAACCGACGCCGGACACCGGCTTTCCCGCCATCGCCTCGATCTCCGGCGTGATCTCCTCCACCAATGGCAGGAAGGCCGCCCCCTTCTGATCTGGCGGCGCCGTATAGAGCCCGTCGATGTCGGACAGAAGCACCAGGCAATCCGCCGACATCATCGAGGCGACGCGCGCCGCCAGCCGGTCATTGTCGCCATAGCGGATTTCGCTCGTCGCCACCGTGTCGTTCTCGTTGATCACCGGCACCGCGCCCTGCTCGAGAAGCGTTGCCAGTGTGGCACGGGCGTTGAGATAGCGCCGCCGCTCCTCGGTGTCGGTGAGGGTGACGAGCACCTGCGCCGCCACCATGTTCCGTGTACGGAGCGCTTCGGTCCAGGCCTGGGCCAGCGCGATCTGGCCCACGGCGGCGGCGGCCTGCTTCTGTTCCAGCCGCAGATTGCCGCGCGGCAAGCCCAGCGTGCGGCGGCCGAGCGCGATGGCGCCCGACGAGACGATGATGATCTCCGCGCCCCGCACCCGTGCATCCGCCAGGTCGTCGATCAGCGAGGAGAGCCATGATGCCTTGATGGCGCCGGTCTTGCCGTCCACCAGCAGTGCCGAACCGATCTTGACGACGATGCGCCGCGCCGTCTCCAGCCGCGCGGCGCTCAAGGGCGCCACTCCTCGGTGGTGATGCCGGGCGCATCGGCGGGGCGATCCCCGCGCCTGCTGGCGTCGATCACTTCAAGGAGCTTCTTCATCGCCGCGGGCACGCCCACGGTGGTGGCGCCGGACATCACGAGCGGCGTCTTGCGCACCCGCCGCTTGAAGTCCTTCAGCTTGTCCTCGATCGCTTCGGCGGGGAGCAGGTCGGTCTTGTTGAAGGCGATCACCTCCGGCTTGGCGGCCAGCTCCGGCGAATAGGACTTGAGCTCCTTGCGGATCACCCGGTAGGCCGCCACCGGGTCTTCGGCGGTGACATCGATCAGGTGCAGCAGCACCGCGCAGCGCTCGACGTGGCCCAGAAAGCGGGTGCCGAGGCCGTGGCCCTCATGCGCGCCCGCGATGAGGCCCGGAATATCGGCCAGCACGAAGCTGTGGTTTCCCACCTTTACGACGCCAAGCTGCGGGTGCAGCGTCGTGAATGGATAGTCCGCGATCTTCGGTTTTGCAGCCGAGACAGCGGCCAGCAGCGTTGACTTTCCGGCATTGGGAAGCCCCAGCAGGCCGGCATCGGCGATGAGTTTGAGGCGCAGCCAGATCCAGCGCTCCTCGCCCGGCTGGCCGGGGGTGGCGGGGCGCGGCGCGCGGTTGGTGGAAGACTTGAAATGGGCGTTGCCGAAACCGCCATTGCCGCCCCTGGCGATGCGGAACCGGTCGCCCACTTTCGCCAGATCGGCCACCAGTGTTTCATTGTCTTCCTCGAAAATCTGGGTTCCGGCCGGCACCTTCAGCACAATGTCGCTGGCATTGGCGCCGGCCCGCAGGCGGCCCATGCCATGGCCGCCGGTCGCCGCCTTGAAATGCTGCTGGTAGCGGTAGTCAATGAGCGTGTTGAGGCCGTCGACCGCCTCGGCCCAGACATCGCCGCCCCTGCCGCCGTCGCCGCCGTCGGGTCCGCCCATCTCGATGAACTTCTCGCGCCGGAACGAGACGGAGCCCGCGCCGCCATCGCCCGAGCGGATATAAACCTTTGCCTGGTCGAGAAATTTCATGATCGCGCCTTGTACCCGTCTCGGCCTTTTTCGCCTAGTGCCTTGTGACGAAGTTTGCTTGCTGCCAGCGCTCGCGGGTGAGCAGAAGGTTGATGAGCGCAACCACTCCCTTCTGAGCGCGTGAACAGGCAGTTCCGGTTCCCACGGTCTCGAAGCCGAGCTTTTCGAGAACGCGTTGCGAGGCTGCATTGCCCTGGAAATAGCTGGCGGTGATCTTATTCCGCCGGGACGCGGAAAAGCCATGGTCCAGGACGGCGCGGGCCGCTTCCGTGGCATAGCCCTTGCCCCAATGAGGCTCCGCGAGCCAATAGCCCAGCTCGTCGTGCTCAATGCCGATGACGCCGATGAGGTGCGCATCGCGGGTGATGGTCAGCACGACATCATCTTTGGGAAGACTCAAGCAATATGTCAGAAAAGCCTCGGCATCAGCCGGGCCATAGGGGTGCGGGATGCGGCATGTCCAGCGCGAAATCCTATAGTTATCGAGCGCGGCAACCAGCGCTTGCCGGTCTCCTTCCGCGGGCGGCCGGAGGATCAGCCGGGTAGTTTCAAGAACGGTCATGGAAGTTCTCCAAAACAAAAAACGGAAAGGTGGAAGGCCACCTTTCCGCTCTGGTCTTTCCATGCTG
>DAISVW010000059.1:0-6592 GCA_036826695.1 Aestuariivirga sp. | reverse complement strand
AAACAAAAAACGGAAAGGTGGAAGGCCACCTTTCCGCTCTGGTCTTTCCATGCTGCCGGATCGGTGGATCCGGCGGCTGCTGATCTGGAGCCCGCCGGTTACTCCGCCGCCACGGTTGGGATCACCGAGACGGTCTGCCGGTCGCCCTTGGTGCGGCGGAAGTTCACCACGCCCTGGACGGTCGCGAAGATGGTGTGATCGCGGCCGATGCCGACGCCGGTGCCGGGATGAACCTTGGTGCCCCGCTGCCGGATGATGATGTTGCCGGCCACGACGGTCTCGCCGCCGAAGGCCTTGACGCCGAGACGGCGGCCCGCCGTGTCGCGCCCGTTGCGGGATGAACCGCCTGCTTTCTTGTGTGCCATGGGATGATCTCCTGGTGTCTGTCTGCGCTCAGGCGCGGATTTCGCGGATGGTCACCGAGGTCAGGTCCTGGCGGTGGCCGTTGCGGCGGCGGTAGTGCTTGCGCCGGCGCTTCTTGAAGATGATGACGCGGGGGCCGCGGTCCTGCGAGGCGATTTCCGCCACCACGCTGGCGCCGGCCACATGCGGGGCGCCGATGTTCACGGCGCCATCGCCGCCCACCATCAGCACTTCGGTGAAATTCACCTGGTCGCCCGGGTTGCCGTCGAGCTTCTCGATCTGGATCTTGTCGCCGGCCGCAACGCGATATTGCTTGCCGCCGGTCTTGATGACTGCGTACATGGTCTTCTTCCTTCTTGTCCCGCGCCCTTTGGCGGCACCGGAAGACCCATGGGCCGGTGCGCTTTAACTGTCTGATATATCAGACGAAATCGGGTTGCCGGAGGCAGCGCATGTCGCGCGGGGGCAAGGCCCGTTCCGCGCGGATGGCAGGACATAGGGGAAACAGCGTACGGAGTCAAGCTGCGGCTTGTGCCGCTGAGCCCGGGAACCTGCTTCAGTCATCGCTAGGATGTGCGGCGGTCTCCAACTGCGTCCGCCGCGAAAAGTCGAGCTGATCGTCACGCCGCCTTCTCATCCGCCTTCTTTTCGATCAGCCCGATCAGATCGCTCATGATGCGGTTCATGTCGAAATCCTTCGGCGTATAGACGGCGGCGACGCCCAGCTGCTTCAGCACATTGACGTCGCCTTCCGGAATGATGCCGCCGGCCACCACCGGCACATGGCCAAGCCCGGCGCCGCGCAGCCGCTGCATCACCTCGCGGATCAGCGGCACGTGGCTGCCTGAGAGGATCGAGAGGCCGAGAATATGCGCGTCACGCTCCTGCACGGTCTTCACCAGCTGTTCGGGTGTCATGCGAATGCCCTCATAGATCACCTCGAGGCCGGTGTCGGCGGCCCTGACCGCAATCTGTTCAGCACCATTCGAATGGCCGTCGAGGCCGGGCTTGCCAACGATCAGCCGCGGCGTCTCGCCCATGCGTTCGGAAAGCCGCTTCACGCGGGCGCGGAGACCGGCGAGGCCTTCGCCGCCCTCGGCGCGCATGGCGAGCGCCACGCCGGTGGGTGCCCGGTATTCGCCGAACACCGCGCGCAGGGTGCCGCCCCATTCGCCGGTCGTGACACCGGCCCTGGCGCAGGCAATCGACGGCTCCATGATGTTGCGGCCTTCCCTTGCGGCGCGTGAGAGTTCCGCCAGCGCCGCCGCCGCGGCCTTGCCGTCGCGCGCGGCGCGCCAGGCCTTCAGCCGCTCGATCTGCTCATATTCGACATCGTCCTTCACCGTCATGATGGCGTCCGCACCTGCTGACAGCGGCGACGTTTCGCTGGTGGTGAAGATGTTGACGCCGACGATCCTGGTCTCGCCAGTCTCGATGGCATTGATGCGCGCCGTGTTGCTCTCGACGAGCCGCTGCTTCATGTAGGCGCTCACCGCCTCGGACGCGCCGCCGCCCATCGCCAGCACATGGGCGAGTTCGGCGCGCGCTTCTTCTTTCAGCGCCTCGACCTTGCGGGTGATCTCGGTGGAGCCGTCGAAGATGTCGCCATGATCGAGCAGGTCCGTCTCATAGGCCACGATCTGCTGCATGCGGAGCGACCATTGCTGGTCCCATGGCCGCGGCAGGCCGAGAGCCTCGTTCCATGCCGGCAGCTGCACGGCGCGGGCCCGGGCATTCTTCGACAGCACCACCGCCAGCATCTCGAGCAGAATGCGGGTGACGTTGTTTTCCGGCTGCTGCTCGGTCAGGCCCAGCGAATTCACCTGCACGCCGTAGCGGAACCGGCGGTGCTTTTCCTCCGCGATGCCATAGCGTTCGCGTCCGATCTCGTCCCACAATTCGGTGAAGGCCCGCATCTTGCAGAGCTCGGTGATGAAGCGGATGCCGGCATTGACGAAGAAGGAGATGCGTCCGAACACCTCCGGAAAATCCTTCTCGGCCACCGCGCCCGAAGCCCTGACGCCGTCGAGCACGGCAATTGCCGTCGCCAGCGCATAGGAGAGCTCCTGCACCGGCGTAGCACCCGCCTCCTGCAGATGATAGGAGCAGACATTCACCGGGTTCCACTTCGGCAATTCGCGGGTGGAGAATGCGATCGTGTCGCCGATCAGCCGCAGCGAAGGCCCCGGCGGGAAGACATAGGTGCCGCGCGAGAGATATTCCTTGATGATGTCGTTCTGGGTGGTGCCGGAGAGGCTTGCCCGCGGCGCGCCCTGTTCCTCGGCCGCCGCGACATAGAGGGCGAGCAGCCAGGCCGCCGTGGCGTTGATGGTCATCGAGGTGTTCATCTGGGCGAGCGGAATGGCCTCGAACAGCGTGCGCATGTCGCCCAAATGCGAAATGGGAACGCCCACCTTGCCCACCTCGCCGCGGGCCAGCACATGATCGGAATCATAACCCGTCTGGGTGGGAAGGTCGAAGGCCACGGAAAGCCCGGTCTGCCCCTTGGACAGGTTGGTGCGGAAAAGCTTGTTCGAATCCGCCGCCGTCGAATGGCCGGCGTAGGTGCGGAACAGCCAGGGTTTGTCGCGCGTGCTCGTCATGACACCACAAACTCGCATGGCCTGCCGCGCCACCGCAACCTCGACTTTGGGCCAGCATCTCACCCAGTCACCCCCTCCTTTTGTTGCCGTGCATGGCGGCCATGTCTCGGCTATTCTTTTGGGAGATTTTCGAAGGAGATGACGCCATGACTCCCGCCGCCAGATCCGCCGCTCCGGCCAATGCCAACCTGCCGGTCAAGGACCTCTATGAGGTTGGCGAGATCCCGCCGCTCGGCCATGTGCCGGCGAAGATGTATGCCTGGTGCATCCGGCAGGAGCGCCATGGCGCGCCCGAGTCCGCCATGCAGGTGGAGGTGGTTCCCACCTGGGCCATCGGCGAGGATGAATGCCTCGTGCTGGTGATGGCGGCGGGCGTCAACTACAACGGCGTGTGGGCCGCGCTGGGAAAGCCGATCTCGCCCATCGACGGCCACAAGAACCCCTTCCACATCGCCGGGTCGGATGCGGCCGGAATCGTCTATGCGGTGGGCTCCAAGGTCAAGCGCTGGAAGGTCGGCGACGAGGTGGTGATCCACTGCAACCAGGACGATGGCGATGACGAGGAGTGCAATGGCGGCGACCCGATGTTCTCGCCCTCGCAGCGGATCTGGGGCTATGAGACGCCGGATGGCTCCTTCGCGCAGTTCACCCGGGTGCAGGCCCGCCAGCTGCTGCCCAAGCCGCAGCACCTCACCTGGGAAGAAGCCTCCTGCTATACGCTGACGCTCGCCACCGCCTATCGCATGCTGTTCGGCCACAAGCCGCATGTGCTGGGAGCCGGGCAGAACGTTCTGGTGTGGGGCGCCTCCGGCGGGCTCGGCTCGATGGCCATTCAGCTGATCGCCACCACCGGCGCCAACGCCATCGGCGTGATCTCGGATGACGACAAGACGGAGTTCGTCATGTCGCTGGGCGCCAAGGGCGGCAGCAAGCGCAAGAGGTGCTCCTGCTGGGGGCTGATGCCCGAAGTGGGCACGCCCGAATACAATGAGTGGCTGAAGCAGGCGCGCGAATTCGGCAAGGCGATCTGGACATTCACCGGCAAGGGCAACAACGTCGACATGGTTGTCGAGCATCCGGGCGAGTCGCCCTTCCCGGTCTCGGTGCTGATGGCGCGGCGCGGCGGCATGGTGGTGATCTGCGCCGGCACCACGGGCTTCAACCTCACCCTCGACGCGCGTTATCTGTGGATGCACCAGAAGCGCGTGCAGGGCTCGCATTTCGCCAATCTCATGCAGGCGGCGGCCGCCAACAAGCTGGTGATGGCCAGGCGCATCGACCCTTGCATGTCTGACGTCTATGCCTGGGCCGATATCCCGAAGGCGCACATGAAGATGTGGAAGAACGAGCACCGCCCCGGCAACATGGCGGTGCTGGTTTCAGCGCCGGTCACCGGCCTGCGCACGCTGGATGACGCGATCGAAGCCGCTTCCGGCTAGTCAGACCTCGCCGCTGTCCCGCGGCGCGGCGCGCTCATTCCGCATCAGGCGGCGCATTTCCAGAACCCGGTTCACCTCGCCGCCGAGGATCAGCGCCAGTGCGGCCATATAGACAAAGAACATCGCCGTGAACACGCCGGAGAGCGATGCATAGGTCGAGGCGAAGGTGTTGAAGTTGACGAGATAGATCGAGAAGGCCGAGGACATGATCACCCAGGCCAGCACGGTGAGCAGCACGCCCGGCAGCAGCGCCAGCAGGCCGTGGGTGCGGGCGGGCAGCACCATGTGGCAGAGCAGCAGACCCGCCGTCAGCAGCAGGATGCCGATCGGATAGCGCAGCTGTTCCAGCGTCACCAGATGGCCGCGCAGCGATGGCGCATGGGTTTCGACGAGTTGCAAGAGCAGCGGCGCGAATACGATGAGCAGCGCGAAGATCAGCAGGAACACCGCCGAACCGATCACGAACAGAATGTCGAGGGCATAGATGTGCCAGTAGCTCCGTGTCTCACGCAGGTCATAGGCGCGGTTGAGGCCGACGCGCACACTGTCCACCCCGCCCATGGCGCTCCAGATGGTGATCAGCGCCGAGATCGAGAGAAGGCCTGTACGGGGCACCGTCAGGATGGAACGGATCTCGGGAACGAGCGGCTTCACCAGTTCCGCGGGCGCCACGCCGAGCAGGAAGTCTACCACCCGTTGCGCCAGTTCCTCGTTGCCGAAGAAACCGGCCAGCGCGACGAGGAAGATCAGAAACGGGAAAACCGAGAAGACGATGCGGAAGGCGATGTTGCCGGCGAGCGGAATCGCTTCGTCGGCGAACAGCCGGTAGAAGCTTTCGCGGACCAGCGCTGCAATGCTGGGGCTGTCATCCTCGGGCCTGGCGATCATCCCCGCTCAATAGCCGAGGTGTGTGCTTCAGGCCACTGCCTTGGCAGTTTCCTTCTCGACGGCTGCCTTGAGCCCCGGATCGAGCTTGAGACGGGAGGCGAGCATCGCAAGGTAGGCCTGCTCCGACGGATCGTCCGGGTCGATGGCCAGACAGGAGGCGGCATAGATCTCGACCGCCAGTTCCGGCGTGGTGGCCCCCCTGACCACGGAGTCAATGTCCAGCGGCTTGCGCAGTTCGTCGATGATGAACGCCTTTTCTTCGGTTCCGAGGGCAAGCTCATCGAGCTTCGCGAAAATCCGCCGCTGTTCTTCCGCGTCGATCTGGCCGTCGGCCTTGGCGGCGGCGATCATGGCGCGGAGGATTGCGAGGCTCATGGCGTCGCGCTGAGCGGCAGGCTTGGGCAGGAATGGCGTGCCTTCCGCCGCGGGTGTGATGTCCTTCATCGGTGGAGCTTCGCCGGCGGCACCCGCGCTTTTCGAGGCCTGCCACTGTGTGTAGGCCTTGTAGGCGAGCCCCGCGAGGGCCGCCGTGCCGCCGACCTTGAGCGCGCCCTTGGCGAGCTTCTTGGACGTCTTGCCGCCCATCAGAATTCCGGCGAGACCCCCGGCCATGCCCCCGGCTGCCAGGCCTTTCAGGAGATCGGGCGACAGGCCCGCCTGCGGCTTCCCATCCGGGCTGCGTGCGCCGCCCAAAACCTGTTCCAGAAGTTTCTGCGGGTCAAACATGGGGCCTCCTGAGGTTTGCGTTTCCCGTTGCCGCTGAAACCTGTGCAGATGGCGGGCATTGTCAGCAATGCTTCCGCGACCCGCCCCACGATTGCCGCGGCGCCTGTCCTGTTCATTCCTATGTGGGCGACCGGCTTCACTGTTGCAAGGTGTTCCGCACCTCATGCCAGCCCGCTGGCCTGTTTCGCCAAATGGCGGTGCGCGCCGCAGCGGTGCTGATCGTCACCCGGCAACCGGCTCGCCGCGCCGGAGGCGGCTGACCGTCTCGTTGGCGCGGGCCCGGTGGGCGGCGGTCACATGGGTCCTCACCGTGTTGACGGCGGCCAGCAGCACCGCAAGGTCATCGGTGAAGCCCAGCCCCAGCACGAAGTCTGGCACCGCATCTGCCGGCAGCACGAAATAGGCGATGGCACCCAGAAGAATGCCTTTGGCCCTCAAGGGCGTCCCCCGGTCAAGCGCGCAGTAGTAGGCGGCGACCAGGTCCTCAGCGAAAGGAACCCGCGCCAGAACGCGCGCCAGCTTGGGGAAGAACTTCTCCTTCACCTCGGTTTCCTCGCTGGTCAGAATCATGGC
>DAISVW010000058.1:0-10472 GCA_036826695.1 Aestuariivirga sp. | reverse complement strand
CGGCATCTTCCTCGACCTCAAGGTTTCGGCGGCCGCGCCGACCTGGCTGTCGGCGGCGGGCCGCGGCGACTCGCTGTGCCGCCCCACGGCGCAGGTGGAATGGTGGGCCTCGCACCGGCTGTTCGGCACGTCCTATTCCAACGCGCCCTATGCGCTGTTCATGGCCGAAGAGCCGAAGATGCTTGAAACGGCAAGCGGCCTCGCCAGGCATGACGTGGCCGCCAATGGCCATCTGCAGCGCGTGCTCACGCTCTGCGGGCTTGGCGTGTGCTTCACCGGCACGTCGCATCACGGTTCGATGGGCGAGCACCAGGTGTCGCACTGGATCGACATGTTCGCAGGAGCCGCGCACCCCGGCACCACGCATGGCCAGCAGGTGGGTGTGGCTTCGCTGGCCATGGCCAGGCTGCATCATCAGTTGCTGGCGCTCGATGCGCCGCCGCTGATCAGGGCAACACAGATCGCGGAGGCGGATTTCGTGGCGCGCTATGGCCCGGAAATCGGCCCCATGTGCTTCGCCGAGGCCAGCAAGAAGGCCTTCGACCGGCCCGGCGCCGAAGCCTTCAACCGCAAGCTGGCCGCGCTGTGGCCAGAGCTTCGCCAGGATCTGCGCCCCATGCTGATGGACCCCGCCGAGATGAAGGCTGCCCTCGAGGCCTCCGGCGGCCCCACCACCGCCACCGAACTGGGGCTCGACCGGAGGGTCTGGCGCAACGCCATGAAACATGCCCGCGACGTGCGCAACCGCTGGTCCTTCCTCGACCTTGCGGACGACGCCGGACTGCTCGACGATTTCCTCGACCGCGACGAACAATAGGATCCACAGACCCATGGCATCGGTAACCATCAAGAACGTCCGGAAGACCTACGGCAATATCGAGGTCGTGCACGGCATCGACCTCACCATCGAGGACGGCGCCTTCGTGGTTCTGCTGGGGCCTTCGGGCTGCGGCAAGTCAACCCTGCTCCGCATGATCGCCGGGCTTGAGACCGTCACCGCGGGCGACATCGAGATCGCCGGCCGGCGCGTCAACGACGTGCACCCGAAAGCCCGCAACATCGCCATGGTGTTCCAGAACTACGCGCTTTATGCCCACATGAAGGTGCGCGACAACATGAGCTTCTCCCTGCAGCTCGCCAAGCGGCCGCAGGCGGAAATCGACGAGAAGGTGCAGTGGGCGGCGAAGATCCTCAACCTTCAGCCCTATCTCGACCGCTACCCGCGCGAGCTTTCGGGCGGCCAGCGCCAGCGCGTCGCCATGGGCCGCGCCATCGTGCGCAATCCGGCGGTGTTCCTGTTCGACGAGCCGCTGTCCAACCTCGACGCCAAGCTGCGCGTGCAGATGCGTGCTGAAATCAAGGAGTTGCATCAGCGTCTCAAGACCACGACGGTGTATGTCACGCATGATCAGGTCGAGGCCATGACCATGGCCGACCGTATCGTGGTGCTGCATGACGGCGTCGTTGAGCAGATGGGATCGCCGCTCGAGCTTTATGACCGTCCGGCCAACCTGTTCGTGGCCGGCTTCATCGGCTCTCCCGCCATGAACATGTTCAAGGGCACGATCAGGACGGGAGCCCAGCCACACTTCGAAACCCAGAATGGCACGAGATTGCCGCTCCCTGCCCTGCCCCCGTCACTCGATGGGCGTGAGGCCGTTTACGGCATCCGTCCGGAACATCTGACATTGGGCGGCGATCTCCGGGCCGAGGTGACGGTCATCGAGCCCACAGGGGCTGAAACCCAGGTCATCGCCCGGTTGGGAGGCGAGAAGGTCATCGGCGTGTTCCGCGAGCGTGTCGCGGTGAAGCCTGGTGAGACCATCGCCATCTCGCCGGACCTGCCGCTGGTTCACCTGTTCGACGCCAAGACTGGATTGCGGCTGACCTGAAAACGATGCTGCAGCGCATATATTGCACTGCATGACAAGTCGCTGACCTTACCGCGATTCAACCTTGCAGTTCATTGACTTCGGACAGCGTTCTTGCATAGTCACTGAAGCGTTCAACACCAAACCGCACATCACCTGACGCGGCCAGTGACGGCTGCGCGAGGCTGTAACAGAAACCTTCCCAGATCATGGACGCGCGAACAGAGGACCCAAGACTATGAGAATTGATCTCTACAATCTGATGATGAGCCGCCGCAACGTGCTGAAGGGCGCGGCGGGAGCCGCCGCCCTGGCTGCCGCTGGCGGCCCGGCGCTCAACGTGAAGACGGCCTTCGCCCAGGACGACCTGCGCGCCGCCATCCTGAAGATCCCTGGCGTTGGCGCTGGCCAGCCGACCGATGCCGACTGGCAGAAGGTCGGCGAGATGTGCCTCGGACCGACCAAGCAGAATGTCCAGGAAGGCGAGTTCAAGGGCGTTGAGTTGTCCTTCATGGGCCTCAACAACCAGAACGTCCACAACGTGCTGTTCCGCGGCCTGTCCAAGGCCTGGGCTGACTACACCGGCGCCACCATCAACTGGATCGACCTGGCGCAGGCCGACTACAACGCCCGTCTGCAGCAGTCGATTGCCACCGGCACGGTGGACTTCGACGTCATCGAAATGGGCGCTCCTTTCGAAGGCGACGTCTGCGGCAAGGGCCTCGCCTCGGTCATGCCGGACTGGGTGGCCAAGCAGATCGACATGGACGACTACGTCGGCTACCTCAAGGCGCCGGTCGGGACCTGGGATGGCAAGACCTATCGCGTGTCCTGCGACGGTGACTGCCACAACTTCAACTACCGGTCCGACGTGTTCGCCGATGCGGCACTCGCCGAGGAGTGGAAGAAGTCCGGCGGCGCCGGCGAATGGGGCCCGCCCCGGACCTGGCAGCAGGTCAACGCCTACACCAAGTTCCTGAAGGGCAAGAAGCTCAACGGCCAGGACCTTTACGGCTACCTCGACCCGTGCAAGGGCTGGGGCGGCTTCGCCTTCTACTTCCTCGGCTCGCGCGCCACGGCCTATGCCAAGTATCCGGGCGACCGGGCGTTCCTGTTCGAGCCCGACACCATGAAGCCCATGGTCAACAATGCGGCCTGGGTGCGCGCCATCCAGGACGTGATCGACTCGCTGCCGAGCCTGCCGGCCGACCAGCTCAACGCCGACCCCGGCACGACGGGCTTCCAGCAGTTCCTCGCCGGAACCGGCTCGATGCTGGCCTGGTGGGGCGACATCGGCTCGAACGTCAAGACCAACGACAGCTCGGTCGTCGGCGATGTGACCGCCTTCGACATCCTCCCCGGTTCGGAAGACGTTTACAACGCCAAGACCGGCCAGTGGGAGAAGCTCGCGTCGGGCCCGAACTTCGCGCCCAACATGGCTTACATCGGCTGGGGCATCTATGTGATGGCCCGTGTCGATGCTGACCCGAAGAAGCAGAAGGCAGCCTGGTCGCTCGCCGCGCATCTCGGCGGCAAGGACATCTCGCTGTGGATGGCGGCCTATCCGTCGGGCTTCCAGCCCTACCGGAACAGCCACTTCAACGTCGCGGAGTGGACGGCGGCTGGCTATGACGAGGCGTTCATCAAGAACTTCCTCGATTCACAGGCCAATTCCTACAACCATCCGAACGCCGCCATCGAGCCGCGCATCCCCGGCATCTTCCAGTACTACTCGGTCGCCGAGGACGAACTGGCCAAGATCTATGCCGGCCAGATGACCGCGCAGGCCGGCGCGGATTCGATTGCCGCCGCCTGGGAGAAGATCACCGATCAGCTTGGCCGCGACAACCAGATCAAGCTCTACAAGGCTTCTCTGGGCGCCTGAGCGATGCAACGCGGGCCGGCGGCGTCATGCCGCCGGCCCTTTTTTATTGAAGGCTTGGGCCGACGACCAGCATGAGCTCCGTTTCCACCGCAGCTTCCGGCCAGGATGCCGTCGCCGCCGCCGTGTCACCGGAGCGGCAGCGTCTCGGGAGCCTGCTGATCCGGGGCGCGACGCTGCTGCTGGGCTTGCTCATCCTCGTTGAAGTACTTTACGCCTTCGGCCTGATATCCATCGGGTTTCCCAACTGGCAGCCGATCCTGTTCGCCTATATCGCGTGGAGCGCCGCGCTGTGCTGGGGCCTCGTTCTGCGCGACGGCGAAATGGGCTGGCGGGCGCTCTTCGTGCTCCCGGCCATCCTGTTCACCCTCGCGCTGGTGATCTTTCCGACTTTCTTCGGGTTTTTCATCGCCTTCTCGGACTGGAACCTGCAGTCGGCCACCGGCCGCCAGTTCAACGGTCTCGACAATCTGCGGCAGCTGTGGGGCGATCCCTATTTCTGGAACGCGCTCGGCAACATGGTCTTCTATGTGGCGACGGTGATTGTGCAATATGCCATCGCCTTCGGCCTGGCGCTGCTCCTGAACGCCGACATCAAGGCCCAGAAGTTCTTCCGGGTCGCCTTCCTGCTGCCCTTCATGCTGTCGCCCGTGGCGGTGAGCTGGATGATCGGCAAATCGATGCTGGAATACCGTTTCGGCCCGGTCACCAACCTGCTGCGCTGGCTGGGTTGGGAGAATCCCTCGCTCCTCACCTCCCCCTGGCTCGCCAAGACGACCATCGCCATGATGGACGCCTGGGTGTGGATCCCGTTCATGATGATCATGATTCTTGCCGGGCTGCAGGCCATTTCCAAGGACGTGCAGGAGGCCGCCAGAGTCGACGGCGCGACCGGCTGGCAGGGCTTCTGGCAGATCACCTTCCCGCTGATGCTGCCGGTCTCGATGACCACCATCGTGCTGCGCATCATCTTCCAGCTGAAGCTCGCTGATATCGTCATCAACACCACCTCCGGCGGCCCCGGCGGCGCCACCGACACGATCTCGAGCTTCATCTTCCGCGAATACAAGGACCGCTCGAATGTCGGTTACGGCACGATGATCGCCGAGGTCTATCTCATTGTCATCATTATATTCCTGGCGCTCCTGCTGTGGGCGACAAGCCGTTTCATGCAGAGGCATGCCTGATGCCGCGCACCCTGTCCCGCATCCTGATCTATTCAGCCCTCATCGTCTGGACGATCATCGCGCTGTTCCCGATCTTTTGGACGTTCACCACCACCTTCAAGGTGGCGAAAGACGTGCAGCTTGGGCACATCTTCCCGTGGATCGATTTCAAGCCGGCCTGGCTGGGGCTCAGGGCCATCGGTCTGTCGCCGGACACGATCTTCACCGAGTCAACACCGCGCGCCGAATTCGTGAAGCGCTTCTGGAATTCGATCCAGGCTTCGGTGGGGGCGTCGATCCTGGCGCTGATCCTCGGCTCCACCGCCGCCTATGGCCTGAGCCGCTTCCAGTACAAATGGAAGATCTGGAAAAACCGCGACATTTCCTTCTTTTTCCTGTCGCAGCTGATCCTGCCGCCAGTGGTGCTGGCGATGCCGTTTCTGGTGCTCTACAAAGAACTTGCCCTGCTCGACTCGATGATCGGGCGGATTCTGATCTATACGCTGTCGGTGCTGCCGATCGTCATCTGGATCATGAAGGACCAGTTCGACACCATCCCGCTGGAACTGGAACAGGCAGCGCTGGTCGACGGTTGTTCGGTGTGGGGGGCCTTCTTCCGCATCATCCTGCCGATCGCGCTTCCCGGCATGGTCGCGGCCTTCATCCTCTCGGTCATACTCTGCTGGAACGAGTATTTCTTCGCGGCCCTCCTCACCTCCAGCCACGCCAAGACGCTGCCGGTGATGGTGGCGAGCCAGACCGGCTCGCAGGGCATTTCCTGGTGGTCGATGGCGGCGCTGGCCTCGGCCGCCATCCTGCCGCTGATCATCATCGGCATCTTCCTCGAGCGCTACATCGTCAAGGGTCTGACCACGGGCGCGGTGAAGTAGGCCTCACAGGAACGATTTGGTCGCCGGATAAAGTCCAAGGAATACAGCGTGCTGGCGGTCGTACATGGCCTTCAGCTCCGGCTGTGGTGCAATCGATGCGACGATGGGGTTCCAGCGGTTGATGTCTTCCAGCGTGACGTCGCCCATGGCCAGCGCCGCGAGAAAGGCATCGCCATAGGACGCGCCGATGGTCTTGCTGCGCAGCGATTGCGTGATGCCGCCGATGTCGGAGGTCGCCTGTGACCAGACCCGGTTCTTGGTGCCGCCGCCCACCGCATAGACGGCGCGCGGGGCGTGGCCGACATCGGCATAGGTATCAAGCACATGGCGGGTGCCGTGGGCGATGCCTTCAAGGGCCGCGCGGAACATGTCGCCGCGGCTGTGGGTAAGATCGAGACCGAAGATCAGGCCCTTGGCGCGTGGATCGTATTTGGGCGTCAGATAGCCGGAAAAATAGGGCAGCAGCACGAGGCCATTGGCGCCGGGCGGCGAGGCGGCCGCTTCCGCCGCGAGTTCGGCGAAAGCCGTTTCCGGATCAAGTTCCTTGGCAAGATTGTTGCGGAACCAATGGGTTAGCGTGCCCGCCGTGGAAAGGCCGGCCATCGCGCCATGCTGGCCCGGAAACAGCCAGGGCGAATACCACAGCCTCGCATCGCGCACCCGTTTCCCGGTGATCTGGATGATGAAGATCGTTGAGCCATACATCAGCATCAGCTCGCCGGGACTGGCAACGCCGACGCTCACCGCCTCGGCCGCGGCATCAATGGTGCCGGCAATGACCGGCGTTCCTTCCCTGAGCCCCGTCTCGGCGTCGGCCTTGCGGGTGACGGCGCCGGCAATATCGGTCGTCCACATCACCTCCGGAAACACGTCCATGGAAACGATGCCAGGCGCCAGTTCGTCATGCCAGCCCTGCCGGTCGATGATGTAGAACGGGCTGTAATTGCCCGCCGAGTAGTGATCGATGGTATGGCGGCCAGTGAGCCGAAACACCAGGTAGGACGTCGAATTGAGGATCTTGTGAGTCCTGGCGAAAACCTCCGGCCGGTTACGCTTCAGCCATAGGATTTTAGGCCCAACCGCTTGCGATGTCAGGGCATTTCCACAGCGGTCGAGAATGGTGTTCTCGCCGATGCTGGCGTTGAGGTCGGCGATCTCCTGGCTGGCGCGGGTATCGACGCCATAGAGCACCGCGTTCATCAACGGCGTGCCGGAGCGGTCGACCGGCAACATGCAAGGGCCGATGCCACTCGTGCCAACGCCAGCGATCGACGATGGATCAACCCCGCTGCTGGCCAGCATCTCTCTGGTTACAAAGACGAAATCGCCCCACCAATCCTGCTCCGCGTCATGCTCGGCCCAACCCGGAGCGGGAACCTTCATGCGGTGCGGGCGGGCCGCCTGGGCGATGATCTCGCCCGAGGCCGAGGCGATCACCCCCTTGGTTTCATAGGTGCCGACGTCAACCCCGAGATAGAGTTTCATTCGATGTCGTCATCCCTGTCGAGCGAGAAGCCGGCATCGATGCGGCGCACCGCGGCGATCAGCAGCCGGGTGAGCGATTCGAGATCGGCAAGGTCGCAGACCTCCAGCGCCGAATGCGTGTACCGCGCCGGAAAGCCCATGTCGATGCATGCGACGCCCTTGCCAACCAATTGAACATAGGAGGTTTCCGTCAATGCGCCGATATGCGCGCTGCGCTGCAGAGGAATAGTTTCCGCGTCCGCCGCGGACTGAAACAGATGCACGAGGGCGGGATGCGGGATGCAGCCGTTGAGCGTGCCGCGGCCGTGAAAACTGAACATGCTCATGACCGGGCCGGCGCCCAGCCGCACATCGCCGCGGTGGCCCATGTCCGGCGTGTCGGTGGCCAGCGCCAGATCGAGCTGGATGCAGATATCGGGCTGGATGACCTGCGCCGCCGTGATGGCGCCGCGCAGATTAAATTCCTCAAGCACCGAGAACACGCAATAAATCGTGGGAAGACGGCGCAAGTCTTTGGCAGCGCGGGCCAATTCCAGCAGGCCATCACAGGCGGCGCGGTCATCGACCGAGGTGCCGCCGAGCCTGCCATTGGCCAGCTCCAGCACCCGCGGCGCATAGACGATGGGGGTTCCGACATTGACGCCGGCGGCCACTGCCTCGGCGGCGGAGGCGAAGCCGCAATCGATGTAAAGCTCCTGATAGGGTACGACCCGGTATTTCTCTTCCGGCGTGGTGGCGTGATGGCTCTTGTTGGCGATGATGCCAGGCAGCGTGCGGCCCTGCCCGAGGCACAGCAGCACTTCCTGCGCGGCCAGCGCGCGCTCCGGCACGCCGCCGCCGCGCTCGGCCCGGAGCAGCCCCGACGCCTCGATCTTGCGCACGATCAGGCCCAGCTGGTCCATGTGCGCGATCAGCATCACCGACGGCAGGCTGGCATCACCCTCGATGGTGGCGATGAGATTGCCCAGCATGTCGGTTTTTGTATTTATTCCCAAGGCCTTGAGCTCGGACTTGAGATAGCGGCGGACATTGCCTTCAAAGCCCGACAGCCCCGGGATCATCATCAGGGCTTCGGTCCAGCGCTTGATGCGGTCCTGCATGGCTCAGTCTCCCCGCGCCCGGCGAGCCTTGTCCATGAAGTCCTTCGCCCGCGCCGGGTCCACCGCGTTCCAGGTGTTGCCATCCACCTTCAGCGACGAGCCAACCACGCAACCATCTGATATCTTTAAGACATCGGCGACAGTGGCGTGCTTCACGCCGGTGTTGGCGAGCACCGGCACATCCGGCACGACGCGTTTGACCGCTTCGAGATCGGAGAGCGCCGCGGCCTCGCCGGGGATGACGCCGGACACCAGAATGGCATCCGGGATCGACGAGAACACCGCGCTGCGGGCCCGGTCAGGGAGGCTCCGCTGGTCCAGCGAATAGGCGAATTCCGCTGAGATATTATACATTAAGGCCAGATCCCTGCGGCCCAGCCGGTCACGGTAGCGCATGGCGGCGCCGGCATCCGGCAGCCACAGACCCATGTCGGAGGCGTGCGTTCCGGTGAAGATCTCGCGCGCGAAGGCCGCCCCGGTGGCGGCGGCCAGTGCCATGGTCGCGATCGGATCCCGCGGCACATTGACGCCATAAGGTATTTTGATTTCGTGGCGAACCTGGCCGATGACATAGGCCATGGTGGCGGTGGAGGCGGCATCGACCCTGAACTCATAGGGCCGGTCATTCTCATTGCCGAACATCACCGCGTCGACACCGGCATCCTGCAATGATTTCAAGTCCTTGCGCACGCCCTGCAAGAGGCCGTCCAGCCCCGCGGCCGGGTCATAAAGCGGTGCGCCCGGCAGGGCGCCGAAATGCACCATGGCGATCACCGGCTTCTTGGTCTTGAAAATCTTCGCGAATTTGCCGGACATGGCGTTCTCCCATTGATTTCTCAGGTGGATTTTTTCTCCTGACTTGGTAACGGAACCAAGGACCCTCCGCAAGACACGAGGCAGACGTGACCGCGCCCAAGACGAATTTCGCTTATGCCACAAGGCTTAACGCCTTCAAGGCGGATGCCGCGGCAGCCTTTCCGGGGAGAAACCGCATCTCCGCCCTCGACATGATGGCAAGGGCGGCGACGGTTCCCGGCCTGTCGGCTGTCGATTTCAACTACCCGGATCATCTGGAAGGCACGAGCCCAGCCGAAATCCGCAAATCTCTCAATGATTTAGGGATCGGCCTCAACGGCTTCGCGATGCGCTATTACAGCGATCCGGGCTTCAAGAAGGGGGCCCTCGCGCACCCCGACAAAGCCATCCGGCAGAAGGCAATTGACCTGACATTACAAGGGCTTGACGCGCTGGCGGCGGCGGGCGGCACGCTCATGACGCTGTGGCTGGGCCAGGACGGCTTCGACTATTCCTTCCAGGCGGATTACTTGCGCCTGTGGGATGACACGGCCGCGGCGCTGGAGAAAATTGCCAATCATAACAAGGCGATCGACATCGCCATCGAATACAAGCCGAATGAGCCCCGGGCCTTCAGCCTGCTCCCCGACGTGGCCACCACCTTGCTGATGATTGCGGATGTGGGGGCCGCCAACACAGGCGTGACGCTCGACTTCGCGCATGTGCTCTATGCCGATGAAATGCCTGCATTTTCTGCTTCCCTGATCAGCCGCCGCAGCAGGCTTCTGGGGGTGCATCTCAATGATGGCTATGGCAAGCGGGACGACGGGCTGGTGGCCGGCAGCGTGCACGTCATCCAGACCATCGAGCTTCTCTATGTGCTTGAAAAACTTGGCTACCGGAAGGCCATCTATTTCGACACCTTCCCGGATGCCATAGGCCTCGATCCGGTGGCCGAGTGCAGTGCCAACATCGCCGCCGTGGAAGGCATGATGCATGTTGTCAAAAGGTTGCGGAATGATGCGAATCTGTTGCGGTTCGTTGCGGCCCAGGATGCGGTCGGCAGCCAGCGCATCGTGCAGGCCGCGCTCTATGGCCGCCCATGATTGAGGTTGCAGTCGTCGGCAGCCTGCACTTGGACATTGTGGTGGCGGCCCCCCGCCTGCCGGCCCGCGACGAGACCCTGATGGGCTCCGCCTGGCGCATCAAATGTGGCGGCAAGGGCGGCAACCAGGCGGTGGCCGCCGCCCACTTCAGCGCCCGCACCGGTTTCGGCGGCCGGG
>DAISVW010000057.1:3217-10492 GCA_036826695.1 Aestuariivirga sp. | reverse complement strand
AGTGCTGGACAATGTGTCCGGCGTGCTGCCGCGCGGCCGCACCGTGGCGGTGGTGGGCGAGTCGGGTGCGGGCAAGGCGACGCTGGCCCGCGTCATCACCGGCCTGTTGCCGCCGAGCCGCGGCGACATCCTGTTCAACGGCCAGCCGCTGCCAAGGGCACTCAGGGACCGCGACAAGGATACGCTGCGGCGCATCCAGATGATCTACCAGTCGGCCGACACGTCGCTCAACCCGCGCCAGACGATCCGGGACATCATCGGCAGACCACTCGAATTCTATCATGGCGTCACGGGCGCGGCGTGTGATCGCAAGGTGGCGGACCTCCTCAACGCCATCGAGCTCGATGAAAGCTATATCGACCGGCTGCCGACCGAATTGTCGGGTGGCCAGAAGCAGCGCATCGCCATTGCCCGGGCGCTGGCCGCCGAGCCTGACATCATCATCTGTGATGAAGTGACCTCGGCGCTTGACCAGATCGTGCAGGAGGAAATACTGACGCTGCTGATGAAGCTGCAGAAGGATACCAACGTCTCCTACCTGTTCATCACCCATGACATCGCCACGGTGCGGGCGATCTCCGACGAGATCGTGGTGATGCATCAGGGCAAGGTGGTGCAGCAGGGGCTCAAATCACAAGTGCTGAACCCGCCCTATCCTGCCTTTACGGAACTGCTGTTGTCCTCGGTGACACAGATGGACCCGGACTGGCTCACCAATCATCTGGCCCCGCGTGCCGGCGCCAGGGCGCAGGCCTGAGGCCGGCGGGTTCATGGCATCCGAAGGCCACAGGCCGCGCGCCGCCGGCGAAACGATCCTGTTCATCCGCGGCAAGGGCCAGACCACCCGTCTCTGGGCGCCCCAGATCGAGATGTTTTCGGCCACCCACCGCGTGCTGGAACTCGATGTTCAGGGCGATGATCCGGTGGCGGAGGCACGGTGGCTGCTCGATGATCTCGGTATCCCGGCGGTCAATCTGGTGGCCCATGGCGATGACGGTCGGAGCGCCCTCGGCCTCGCGGCGGCGCATCCGCAACTGGTGCGGCGCGTGGCTTTCGTCGACTTTGCGCCACCTCAGAACACCAGGCTTACGTGCCCCGTACTGTGGACGCGGGCCGAGGGCGATTCACATGACCTCAATACGGCGCTCGCAGGCTTTTTCGCCCAGCGCCTCAGCCGGTTCGACAACCGCGAGCTGCGCGCCGCTTTCGGCAGCTTCATGACCGGGGTGACCATCGTCACCACCGCCGGGCCCGATGGCCAGCCGCGCGGCTTCACCGCCAACAGTTTTACCTCCGTATCGCTGGAGCCGCCCTTGCTGCTGATCTGCGTTGGCAAGGCGGCGGCCAGCGTTGATGTGTTTCGCGAGGCGGCGGGTTTCGCCGTCAACATCCTGTCGGAAGCGCAGAAGGAGACGTCCGTGCTGTTCGCCTCCAAGCGGCCGGACAAGTTTGAGGCAGCGCGGTGGCGGGCGGGGCCGTTCGGCAATCCGCTGATCGAGGGCTCTGCCGCCTGGTTCGATTGCGCCCGCTATCAGGTCATCGACGCCGGCGACCACATCATCCTGATGGGCCACATTGAGGCCTTCTCCTACACCGATGCCAATCCGCTCGGCTATGCGCGCGGCCATTACATCACGCTGGGCCTTGAACAGGCGGCAGTCAATGCCGCGTCCTCGGCGAGCCGCACCGTGGTGGGGGCGATCCTGGAAAGCGATGGGCGGCTGGTGCTGCTCCCCGATCCTGCCCGGCCAGATGGTCTGATCCTGCCGGAGGCAGGCCGCGCGGGCCCCAACGGCAGCGCCTCGCAATTGCATGAGCTTCTGGCGCGCGAGGGCATGGATGCGACACTGGGCTTTCTGTTCGCGGTGTTCGAGAACCCCGGAAGCCGCGAGCAATGCATCTACTACCGGGGCGAAGCGCTGCTGCACGCGCGCGGCCGCACCGTACTGGCTGATTTCGAGGACATTCCCTGGGACCGGCTTCCCGACGAGGCGACCCGCTCGATGCTCCGACGCTATGCCGCGGAACGCAAGATCGGCCGCTTCAAGGTCTACTCCGGCGACCACCGCCAGGGCACCATGAAAGCCGTCGATTGACGGGAAATCCAGACCGGGCTTTGATGTCATCGGCTTTCGTGGCCGATACGGAACACACCGGGGGAGGCGCATGTATCTCGGACTGGATTTCGGAACTTCGTCGGTCAAGGGTGTGCTCATAGATGCCCGCCAAAAGATCGTCGCCAGCGCCAGCGCGCCGCTGAAAGTCTCACGGCCTCACCCCGGCTGGTCGGAGCAGAACCCCGAGGATTGGTGGAAGGCCTGCAACACGGTGGTGAAAGCCTTGAGCAAGCTGAGGCCCAAGGCGGTGGCCGCCGTCGAAGGCATCGGGCTTTCCGGCCAGCAGCATGGCGCCACGCTGCTCGACAGGGACGGCAAGGTCCTGCGCCCCTGCATCCTGTGGAACGATGCCCGCTCGTTCCGCGAATGCGAAGACATCATGAACCGGGAGCCCAGGGCGGTGCCCCTGGCCGGCAACATCCCGCTGGCCGGCTACACCGCGCCGAAACTCGTCTGGGTGAAGAAGCATGAGCCCAAGACCTTCGCCAGGGTCGCCAAGGTGCTGCTGCCCAAGGACTACATCCGGCTCCGCATGACCGGCGAATACGCCTCCGACATGTCGGACTCGTCGGGCACCTTCTGGCTCGACATCGCCAAACGCGAGTGGTCGAAGCTGCTGCTCGACGCCTCCGGCATGTCGATCGACCAGATGCCGAAGCTCTATGAGGGCACCGACGCCACCGGCCGCCTGACAGCGCAGGTGGCGAGGGCCTGGGGCATGCCGAAGCGGCCCGTGGTGGCGGGCGGAGGCGGCGACAATGCATCCGCCGCCTGCGGCATCGGCGCGGTCACCGACAATGCGGCGCTGGTGTCGATCGGCACGTCGGGCGTGATGTTCGTGTCCAACGACCAGTTCCGCCCCAATGCCGGGCGCATGGTGCATGCCTTCTGCCACGCCGTGCCGGGAACCTGGCACCAGATGGGCGTGATCCTGTCGGCAGCGGCGAGCCTCGAATGGCTGGCCGGCATTCTCGGCGCGCCCGCGCCCAAGCTCACGGCGGCGCTGGGCAAGACGCTGACCGGTCCGTCGCCGGCGCTGTTCCTGCCCTATCTCTCGGGCGAGCGCACGCCGGTGGGCGATGCGCAGGTCAGGGGCCTCATCATGGGACTGGGCCATGAGAGCGATCACAAGACGCTGACCCATGCGGCGCTCGACGCGGTGGCCTTCGCCTTCCGCGATTCGCTCGAGGCGCTCAAGGATGCGGGAACCGAGGTGAAGCGCGTCACCGCGGTGGGGGGCGGCTCCAAGTCGGAGCTCTGGCTCCGGATCATCGCCACGGTGCTGGGCCTGCCGGTTGATCTGCCGGCGGCGGGCGACGTTGGCGGCGCCTTCGGCGCGGCGAGGCTCGGCCTCATCGCCGCAACGGGAGCTGACTTCCGTAAAGTACTGACCGCGCCGAAGACCGCGCGCACCATCAGGCCGGAGGCGCGAGCCCGCGATGCCTATGAGGAACACTACCGCCGCTATGCGAAAATCTATCCCGCCATCAAGGAGATCTACCGCTGATGCTGCAGTTTTATTCCCGCCGCGAGCCTGTGAGGTATGAAGGCCCCGGCAGTTCCAACGAGCTGGCCTTCCGCTGGTACAAGCCTGATCAAATCGTGCTCGGCAAGCCGATGCGCGAGCAACTGCGCTTCGCGGTAGCCTATTGGCACACGCTATGCTGGCCCGGCACCGATCCGTTCGGCGGCGACACCTTCCAGCGCTCATGGCACCACATGCCCGATGGCATGGCGGCCGCCCGCATGAAGGCCGATCTGATGTTCGAGACGCTGGAGCTTCTGGGCGTCGATTTCTTCTGTTTCCATGATCTCGACATCGCGCCAGAGGGAAACTCGCTGAAGGAATTCAACGCAAATGTGACCGAGATTGCCCGCATCTTCGAGAAGAAAATGGCGCAGAAGAACAAGAAGCTCTTGTGGGGCACGGCCAACATGTTTTCGAACCGCCGCTTCATGGCCGGCGCCGCCACCAACCCTGATCCGGATGTCTTCGCCTATTGCGCCGCGCAGGTGAAGCATTGCATGGACGTGACCAAGGACCTGGACGGCGCCAACTATGTGATGTGGGGCGGCCGCGAAGGTTATGAAACGCTGCTCAACACCAACATCGGCCATGAGCTGGAACAGGCCAAGCGCTTCCTGTCGCTGGTGGTGGATTACAAGCACAAGATCGGCTTCAAGGGCCCGATTCTGATCGAGCCGAAGCCGCAGGAGCCCACCAAGCACCAGTATGATTACGATGTGGCCACCGTCTATGCCACCATCTCGTCCCTCGGGCTGCAGAAGGATGTGAAGGTCAATATCGAGCAGAACCACGCCATCCTGGCGGGGCACAGTTTCGAGCATGAGATCGCGCTTGCCTCGGCGCTTGGCATTTTTGGCGGAATCGACATCAACCGCGGCGACTATCAGTCCGGCTGGGACACCGACCAGTTCGCCATGAACGTGCCGGAGATGACGCTCGCATTTCTCGAAATCCTGAAAGCCGGCGGCTTCACCACCGGCGGCCTCAACTTCGACGCCAAGATCAGGCGCCAGTCGATTGACCCGGACGATCTTCTGCATGCCCATGTGGGCTCGATGGATGCCTGCGCGCGCGCCCTTCTGGCGGCGGCAAAGATCATCGAGGACGGCAAGCTGGCGGCGATGGTGGCGGAGCGCTACGGCAGGTGGAGCGAGCCCGCGAACCGGGCGATGCTGGAGGGCAAGCAGACGCTGGAGCAGATCGCGGCGCGCGTTCATGCCGAGGGCCTTGAGCCCATGCCCAGATCCGGCCGCCAGGAACGCCTCGAAAACCTCATCAATTCCTATCTCTAGAAGAGCTCGACAAGGGAGGACCAACCATGCCGACAAACATCAAGGGCCCGGCGATATTCCTGGCGCAATTCGCGGGCGATGCCGCGCCCTTCAACTCCTGGGACAAGATCACCAAATGGGCCGCCTCGCTGGGCTACAAGGGCGTGCAGATTCCAAGCTGGGACGGGCGGCTGTTCGATGTCAAGAAAGCTGCCTCGTCGAAAACCTATTGCGACGAGATCAAGGGCACAGCCAAGGCCAATGGCGTGGAGATCACCGAGCTTTCGACCCATCTTCAGGGCCAGCTGGTGGCGGTGCATCCTGCCTATGACGAGGCCTTCGACGCCTTCGCGCCTCCTGAGTTCCACGGCAAGCCGAAGGAACGGCAGAAGTGGGCGGTGCAGCAGGTGAAATACGCCGCCAAGGCCTCGCGCAACCTGGGGCTTGATTCACATGTGTCGTTCCCGGGCGCGCTGTGCTGGCCATTCCTCTATGGCTGGCCGCCGCGCCCGCCGGGCCTGATCGAGGAAGGCTTCGACGAGCTGGCGCGGCGCTGGAAGCCGTTGCTCGACACCTTCGACGAGAACGGCGTCGATTGCGGCTTCGAGCTACACCCCGGCGAGGACGTGATGGACGGCACCACCTTCGAGATGTTCCTGGCGCGCCTCGACAACCACAGGCGCTGCATGATCAATTACGATCCCTCGCATTTCGTGCTGCAGCAGCTCGACTATCTCGATTTCATCGACATCTATCACGAACGGATCTGCGCCTTCCATGTGAAGGACGCGGAGTTCAACCCCACCGGCAAGCAGGGCGTCTATTCCGGCTTCCAGCCGTGGATCAACCGCGCCGGCCGCTTCCGTTCGCTGGGCGACGGTCAAGTCGATTTCGGGGCCATCTTCTCCAAGCTCGCCGCCTATAACTATGACAGCTGGGCGGTGCTGGAATGGGAATGCTGCATCAAGGATTCGGTGCAGGGCGCCATGGAAGGAGCACCCTTCATCGAGAATCACATCATCAAGACGACCGCGAAGAGCTTCGATGATTTCGTGGCCGGTTCGGCGGACAAGGCGAAGATCCGCCGCATCCTCGGCATCAAGTAACGCTCAGGGAGAGAGACAGCACATGGTTTCGGGACGGAGCGATGCGAACACGGGCCGCATCAGGCTTGGCATGGTCGGCGGGGGCCAGGTTGCCTTCATCGGCGCAGTCCCCCCCCTGGCGGCCGGGAGGTATTACCTTAATGAGCTAGCGGCGGGGCCGCGCTCGGCGTACCCCGCCAGGGCCAGGGCCTCAGGCGCAGAGCTTGGGCTTGCGCCGGACCGCGTCTACGCTGATTTCCGCGAGATGGCGCGGGCCGAGGCAAAGCGCGCCGATGGCGTCGAGGCGGTGGCCATCGTCACGCCGAACCATGTGCATGTGCCAGCCGCCATGGCTTTCATCGAGGCCGGCATCCATGTGATCTGTGACAAGCCGCTGGCGCTCAGCCTCAAGGAGGCGAAAGCGCTGGAGAAGCTTCTGGCCAAGCGCAAGGACGTGATCTTCGCGCTCACCCACAATTACTCGGGCTATCCGATGATCCGGCACGCCAAGGCGATGATCGCCGCGGGCGAACTCGGCGAAATCCGCGTGCTGCAGGGCGAATACCCGCAGGACTGGCTTACCACCGCTCTGGAAAAGACCGGCCAGAAACAAGCGGCCTGGCGCACCGATCCCAAACGCTCAGGCGCTGGCGGCTGCGTGGGTGATATCGGCACCCACACCTATCAGCTGCTGTGCGATGTTTCGGGCCTTTCCGGTGCTGAACTGGCAGCCGATCTCACCAGCTTCGTGAAGGGCCGGGTGCTGGACGACAACGCCCATGTGATGCTGCGCTTCAAGGGCGGCGCCAGGGGCATGATCTGGGCCAGCCAGGTGGCGCCCGGCAATGAGAACGGCCTCAAGATCCGCATCTACGGCACCAAAGGCGGACTTGAATGGAAGCAGGAAGACCCGAACTATCTGTGGTTCACGCCGTTTGGCGAGCCGAAGCGGCTGATCACCCGGGGCGGCGCCGGCTCGAACGCCGCGGCGGGCCGCATGACGCGCGTGCCGCCAGGCCATCCGGAAGGCTATCTCGAGGGCTTCGCCAACATCTATTCGGAGGTGGCCCGCGCCATCAAGGCGAAGCGCGCCGGTAAAAAGCCGGAGAAGGACGTGACCTTCCCCGGCATCGCAGATGGCGTAGCGGGCATGGCCTTCATCGAGGCCTGTGTGGCGTCATCTGACAGAAACGGCAAATGGGTGTAGCTAGGCGGACATGTCGTGACCAACCCATAAGGGTCGGGTCGAGCGTTGGGCTAGAAGCAGCGGGATG
>DAISVW010000057.1:0-3207 GCA_036826695.1 Aestuariivirga sp. | reverse complement strand
TTCGCTGGCATGACCGCTGCGCGAGGCCGCATCAGCCCTTCGGGCGGTTGCGGATCATGAACACGTCGTAGGTGAGTTCCGCCACCTGGTTCCAAAGATTAGCCTCGTTGCGGAAGGCGAACTGGCTTTCCAGGATCTTCTTGAACTCCGGGTTCTCGGCGGAGATCTTGGCATAGAGCGCGTTGGCCGCCTCATATGCCTTGGCCATCACGTCATCCGGATAGGCGCGCAGCTGGGCGCCGCCGGCGATCAGCGATTTGAGGGCCTGCGGGTTGCGGGCATCGTACTTGGCCAGCATCGACACGTTCGCGGTGGCCGCCGCCGTGGATATGATCGCCTGATAGTTCTTCGGCAGCTCGTTCCACTTCGCGAGGTTGATCATGAAGTTGAGCGCCGGGCCGCCTTCCCAGAAGCCCGGATAGTAGTAGAACTGGGCCACCTTGTTGAGGCCGAGCTTCTGGTCGTCATAAGGCCCCACCCATTCGGCGGCGTCGATGGCGCCACGCTCCAGCGAGGGATAGATCTCGCCGCCCGGAATCTGCTGCGGCACCACGCCGAGCGCTTCCATCACCTTGCCGCCCATGCCGCCGATGCGCATCTTGACGCCCTGCAGGTCGGCCACGCTCTTGATTTCCTTGCGCCACCAGCCGCCCATCTGGACGCCGGTGTTGCCGCCCGGCAGCATGTGCAGGTTCTGGGCGTGGTAGAACTCGTTCAACATGTCGACGCCGCCGCCATGGTAGAACCAGGCGTTCATGCCGCGGGCATTGAGGCTGAAGGGCACGGCGGTGCCCAGCGCATAGACCGGGTTCTTGCCCCAATAGTAATAGCTCGCCGTGTGGGTCATCTCAACGGTGCCCGCGGCAACCGTGTCGGCGGCTTCTGGCATCGGCACGATTTCTCCCGCCGCGAAGACCTGGATCTGGAAGTTGCCGTCGGTGGCTTCGGCCACGTTCCTGGAGAATTCCTCGGCGGCGCCATAGATGGTGTCCAGCGCCTTGGGAAAGCCCGAGGTGAGCCGCCAGCTGAGCTTGGGCGAAGATTGGGCGATGGCCGGGGCGGCGAGCGCCGCGGCGGCGACCGTGCCGGTGGCGGCGGCGGTCAGAAGATTGCGTCTTTTCATGGTTGGTCCTCCCTAAAGTTTCTTTTACGGATCGGTTCAGGCTACGGATTAATGGACGGCATTTCTATGGTGGGCAGCTGGATCTGGTCAAGCTGCTGCTGGACGTCGGCGTCGTTCAGAACCGCTTCGGGCGCGATCCAGTAATCGACAATCTCCGGGAAAGTGATGATGAGCGCCACCAGGATGAGCTGCAGGATGATCCACGGGATCGAGCCCAGATAGATATCCCGGCTCTTGATTTCAGGGGGTGCGATGCCGCGCAGATAGAACAGCGCGAAGCCGAAGGGCGGGTGCATGAAGGCGGTCTGCATGTTGACGCACAGCAGCACGCCCAGCCACACAAGGTCGATGTCAAGCGCCACCGCCGTGGGGATCAGCAGCGGCACGATGATGAACACGATCTCGAAGAAATCGAGGAAGAAGGCGATGAAGAACACGAAGATGTTGACGAAGATCAGGAAACCGAGGCGGCCGCCGGGAATGTGGCTCAGCAGATGCTCGCTCCACTTGCCGCCGTTGCCGCCCTGGCACACCAGGCTGGACACCGTGGCGCCTATCAGGATGAAGATCAACATGGCGGTGATGCGCATGGTTCCGTCTGCCGCTTCCCACAGCATCTTCCAGGTGAAGCGGCGGTGCGCGATGGCCAGAATGATGGCGCCCATCGAGCCCATGGCGCCGGCCTCGGTCGGCGAGGCGATGCCCATGAAGATGGTGCCCAGCACCAGGAAAATGAGCACCAGCGACGGCACCATGCCCCAGGCCACCTTGGACCACAGTTCGAAACCCTTCAGCGTCCGGGCCTCGGGCGGCAGCGCCGGCACCCGGTGCGGCTGCAGCAGCGCCACCAGCGCGATGAAGCCCGAGAACAGCAGCACCTGGGCGATCGACGGCCCGATGGCGCCGAGATACATGTCGCCCACTGGCACGCCCAGCTGGAAGGCCAGCACGATCAGCACCAGAGAGGGCGGAATCACCTGGGTGATGGTGCCCGAGGCGGCGATCACCCCGGTGCCGATCTTCATGTCGTAGCCGTAACGCATCATGATCGGGATGGCGATCATGCCAATGGCGATGACGCTCGCCGCCACCGTACCGGTAATCGCGCCGAGAATGGCCCCGACATAGATCACCGCCTGGGCAAGCCCGCCCGGCACCGGGCCGAACAGCTGACCGAAGCCTTCCATCAGATCCTCGGCGAGGCCGGACTTCTCCAGCACCACGCCCATCAGCGTAAAGAACGGAATGGCCAGCAACAGCTCGTTGGACATGATGCCGAACACCCGCGCCGGCAGGGCCTGCAGGAACTCGACCCCGAAATAGCCCGTCTCGATGGCGATGAAGCTGAAGAACAATCCAAGCGTGGCCAGCGAAAAGGCCACCGGAAAGCCCACCAGCAGAAACACGATGAGCCCGGCGAACATGGCAGGCGCCAGCAGGCCATAGTCAAGCATGGGCTGCCTCCGCCATCATTGCAGGGGCTTCTCGTAACCTGCAACGAGGCTGGTCATGCCGCGCAGCGCCGCGATGCGCTTGATGAACTCGGAAATGCCCTGCAGCAGCAGCAGCACGAAGCCGAGGGGCAGCAGCGCCTTGGCCGGCCAGACCGGCAGGCCGCCGGCGTTGGCCGAGCCCTCGCCTGACCAGAAACTCCTGAGGAACCACGGCACCGTCATGTCCAGCATCAAAATGCAGAACGGAAAGAAGAACAACAAGAAACCGAAGATGTCGACCCTCAGCCGGCCCCGCGGCGACAGCGAACTGTAGATGAGATCGACCCGCACATGCTCGTTGAGCCTGAGAACCCAGGCAGCACCCAGCAGGAAGGTGGCGGCAAACAGCTGCCACTGGATTTCCAGCCAGGCATTGGACGAGGCATCGAAGAGATAGCGCGAGACAGCATTGGCGGCGCTGATGAAGCAGCTCAGAAAGCCGAGTACGGCCGCCACCGCCGCGGCAGTTTCACTCAGCCGGTCGATGGCGCGGGACAGTTGCAACAGCGCGGTCATTGCGGGCGGCCTTCCTGATCCCCGTAACAGACCAATTTGAACGCCAGCGGGCATCCGGATGCAAGGCCTTTGTGG
>DAISVW010000056.1:0-10851 GCA_036826695.1 Aestuariivirga sp. | reverse complement strand
CGTAGCGCCTATCGGTTTGCCCATGCAGCTGTCCATGCGGTCGCCGGCCTTCGTCTGATTGATAGCTGCCATCCGCGCCGCTAGAACGCAAACGCCGGCCGGCGGACTGCAGAGATGTTTTAGGCCGTTGTCGGGCTCGTGACGGGTGTGCGCTAGTTTCTGAGGCAGCATTTGCGGGCTGACGTCTCCATCTGTATTTCATGCGAGTTGGCGCCGGAGATCCGCGAATATGAGCGGTTCTCGACGACGATTGCCAATGCCTATGTGCGGCCGCTGATGGCCAGCTATCTCCTGAGGCTGCGTGAGCGTCTGCGCGAGATGAAACTCACCGCGCCCCTGTTCCTGATGATGTCGGGCGGCGGCCTCACCACGCTGGAAACGGCCGCGCGGTTTCCGATCAGGCTTGTCGAGTCAGGGCCCGCGGGCGGGGCGATCCTGGCCAGCCAGATCGCCGCCGAATGCCGGCTGCCGCATGTTCTTTCCTTCGACATGGGCGGCACCACCGCCAAGATCTGCCTGCTCAGTGACGGCGAGCCGGAGCGGGCGCGGAAATTCGAGATCGCGCGCGCCTACCGCGACATGAAGGGCTCCGGCATTCCGGTGCGCATCCCGGTGATCGAGATGGTGGAGATCGGGGCGGGCGTCGGCTCGATCGCGCGGGTCGACAAGCTGAAGCGCATCACCGTAGGACCCGACAGCGCGGGCTCGACGCCCGGCCCCGCCTGTTATGGCCGCGGCGGCACCGCGCCCGCCGTGACCGATGCCAATCTGGTGCTGGGCAAGATCGATCCCGCCTATTTCGCCGGCGGCAAGATCGCGCTCGATGAGCGGGCTGCGAGCACCGCGCTGAAGAAGGCGGTGGGCGATCCGCTGGGCCTCGGGGAATTCTGGCCCGCTGCCGGCGTCACCGAGATCGTCGAGGAAAACATGGCCAATGCGGCGCGTGTCCACGCCATCGAGCGCGGCCACGATATCTCCGCCTGCACCATGATCGCCTTCGGTGGCGGCGCGCCGCTGCATGCCTGCCGCCTGGCCGAGAAGGTGGGGGTTTCCACCATCATCGTGCCGAAGGGTGCGGGCGTTGGCTCGGCGATTGGCTTCCTGCGCGCGCCGGTGGCCTATGAGATCACCAGGAGTGCCGTCATCGCGCTGGAGCGCTTCGATGCGGGCCGCGTCAACGCGCTGCTGGCGGCGATGACCGACGATGCCCGGGCCGTCGTGGCGCCCGCACTCGGCAAACAAAAACCGATCGTGCGCATCATTGCTGATTGCCGCTACATCGGTCAGGGCCACGAAATCCGGGTCAGCGTGCCGGTCCGCAAACTCGCGGCCGCCGACGGCGCGAAGCTGAAGGCCGCCTTCGAGCGCCTCTATGAACAGGTCTATGGCCTGCGCATTCCCAACCAGGAGGCCGAGGCGATCACCTGGTCGGTGACCGTCTCCTCGCGCGCGCCAAGGCCCAGGCCGGCGGGCCGGGCGCCACGGCGGCCGCCGCCAAAGCCGGTGGCGAGGCGCCGGGTCTATGAGCCGTCGCTGGGCAGGCTGGTGGAGGCGCCGGTCTACTGGCGCTTCGACTTGAAGCCGGGTTCGGCGTTGAAAGGCCCGGCCATCATCGCCGAGGATGAGACATCGACCATCGTCGGCGCCGGTTTCCGGGCCTCCGTCAATTCGCTGGGATACCTCGTTCTGGAGCGCGCCCGATGAGCAGCAAGGCCCTTTCCGCCATCCGCACCCAGGTGATGTGGAACCGCCTGATCGCGGTGGTCGAGGAGCAGGCGCAGTCGCTGCTGCGGACCGCCTTCGGCACCATCACCCGCGAGGCCGGAGACCTTTCGGCGGGCGTCTATGACACCAAGGGCAACATGATCGCCCAGGCGATGACCGGCACCCCAGGCCACGTCAACACCATGGCCACCGCCGTGGCGCATTTCTTCAGGCACTTCCCGCAGGCCTCCATGAAGCCGGGCGATGTCTACATCACCAATGACCCGTGGCTCGGCACCGGGCATCTGTTCGACTATGTGATCATGACGCCGGTGTTCCTGGGCCGGACGCTCGTCGCCTTCTTCGCCTCCACCTGCCATGTCATCGACGTTGGCGGCGTTGGCATGTCGGCCAAGGCCAATTCGGTCTTCGAGGAAGGAACGCTCATTCCGCATCTGATGATCCGCAGGCAGGGCAGGCTCAATGACGAGCTGCTGTCGGTGATCCTCGCCAATTCCCGGAGCCCGGTGGAAGTGAAGGGCGACATCCTCTCGCTGATCAGCGCCAATGACACCGGCGCCCGCCGCCTGGTCGAGATGATGAAGGAATTCAGGCTCGCCTCGCTGGACAGCCTCGCCAGGCACATTCTGTCGCAATCCGAGAAAGGCGCCCGCGCCGCGATCCGCGCGCTGCCCGAGGGCGAGTGGTCCTACGAGATGCCGCTCGATGGTTATGAGCGCGGGCTCATTCTCAAGTCACGGCTGGTCATCCGCAATGGCAAGGTGACGGTCGATTTCACCGGCTCCTCGCCCGCCTCGCTGTTCGGCATCAACAGCCCGCGCACCTATACCCATGCCTATGCCGTGTTCGGCCTCAAGGCGGTGATCGCCCCGCATGTGCCCAACAACATCGGCTCGCTCTCCTGCTTCGATCTGGTCACCGAGCCCGGCACCATCGTCGATCCGGTCCGGCCCTCGCCCGTGACGGCGCGTCACGTCATCGGGCAGATGCTGGCCGACAGCGTGTTCGGCTGCCTTGCCCAGGCGCTGCCGGGAACCGTGCAGGCGGAAAGCGCGGGGCCGATCTGGATCCTGTCGCTTTACTCCGCCCACGGACGGGTTCCGCCGGAACAGACCGCCAAGGCGAGGCCCTTCGCGGTGATCAACATGGGGCTGGGCGGCATCGGCGGCAGGCCCGGCAAGGACGGGCTCGCCACCACCGCTTTCCCTTCGGGCGTGGGCACCATTCCGGTGGAGGTCACCGAAACCCAGTGTCCGCTTTACTTCAAACGCAAGCACTACCTCGCCGACTCGGGTGGGGCAGGGCAGTGGCGTGGCGGGCTATCGCAGGTGATCGAGATCGCCAACCGCGAGGCGGCGCCGTTTGCCATTTCGGCCGCGACCTTCGACCGTGTCCACAACCCCGCCCAGGGCCGCGAGGGCGGGCTTGCCGGCTGCCACGGCGCGGCGCGGAAAGGCTCCGGCCAGAATCTGCCGGACAAGGGCATTCACATCATTCCGCCCGGAGACAGCCTGGTGCTGGAGCTTCCCGGCGGCGGCGGCTTCGGCATGCCCGACAGGCGCGACCGGGCGCTGCTCGAGGCCGATCTGGCGGCCGGGCTGGTGACGCCGGAGGCAGCGCGGCGCGATTACGGCTACGACGGCTGAAAGCGCCTCACCGCCGCAGCACCGCGCGTACCGGCGAAGCATCCAGATTATTGAATCGCAGCGGCAGGGCGATCAGCTCGTAGTCGCCGGGCGTCACATGCGCCAGCACGAGGTTCTCGAGAATCCGCATGTTCGCGGCGCGGCAGGCCTGATGGGCGGGCAGCGCCTTCGAGGTTTCGGGGTCGACGGACGGCGTGTCGATGCCAACCAGCATCACGCCGTTCCTGGCCAGCAGCGCAATCACCGCGGGGTCAAGCGCCCGGAAGCCAGAAGGCCATAAATGGGGATCGCGCGCCTCGCCAAGTTGCAGCAGGATGCGCGGCGGCGCGCCGGAAAGTGCCGCTTCGATTTCGCCGGGCAGGCACAGCGGTCCGGCGCCCCGCGCGTCGATCACCCGGCAGGGCCCGAGAACCGGCGCGAGCGGCATCGCGCCCGCCGCGGCGCCGCCGGCGTCATAGTGCAGCGGTGCGTCGGCATGGCTGCCGCAATGGACGGAGAAAGAGACCCGCGACACATTCACCGGGCAACCGGGCCCGATGCGGAAGGTCCACTCCTCCGTATACGGCGCATCGCCGGGAAAGCCCGCCATGCCGGGCGACAGGGGCTGCGAAATGTCGATGATCATGTCACCGCCTTGCGGGCCAGGAAGCGGGGATCGTCCCACGCCCGCCGCGACAGGATATCCGCCATGCGGTCAACGGCGTCCCACGCGTCCACGAAGCGGTTGTAGAGCGGCGCGAAACCGAAGCGCATCAGGTCCGGCGCGCGGAAATCGCCCACCACCCCGGCGGCGATCAGCGCCTGCATCACGGCATAGGCCTCGGGGTGGCGGAGCGACACATGCGAGCCGCGTTCCGCCATGTCGCGCGGCCCCGTCAGGCTGACGCCGAAGCCCGCGCAGCGTTCCTCGGCGAGGCTGATGAAGGCCTTGCACAGGACTTCGGACTTGGCCCGCACCTTGGCCATGTCAACGTCATCCCAGACATCGAGTGCGGCATCGAGGGCTGCCAGCGACAGAATGGGCTGGGTGCCGCACTGGTTGCGCAGAATGCCGGGGGCCGGGCGGTAATCGAGGTCGAAGGCGAAGGGCGCGGCATGCCCCCACCAGCCGGCGAGTGCTGGCTGCACCTTGTCCTGCAGGCCGGGGCGCACATAGAGGAAGGCCGGCGCGCCGGGTCCGCCGTTGAGATACTTGTAGGTGCAGCCCAGCGCGAAATCCGCCCCGGCGCCGGCCAGGTCGACGGGGAGCGCGCCCGCCGAATGCGCGAGATCCCAGATGGTGAGCGCGCCATGGGCATGCGCTGTGGCGGTCACCGCCGCCATGTCGTGGCGGCGCGCCGTGCGGTAGTCGACCTCGGTGAGCATCACCACGGCCACCTCGCTGCTGATCGCCGCCGTCACATCGCCGGGCGCCACGATCTCCAGCCGGTAGCCATCGTCCAGAAGATCGCGGAATCCCTGGGCGACATAGAGATCGGAGGGGAAGTTGCCGTCGTCCGAGAGGATCACCCGCCGCTCCGGCCTGAGCTTCGCGGCCGCCGCCAGCAGCTTGAACAGATTGACCGAGATGGTGTCGCCCACGATCATGCTGTCAGGGGCCGCGCCAGTCAGCCTGGCGATGCGGTTTCCCGCCCTGCGCGGCAGGCTGAACCAGCCATGGGTGTTCCAGGAGCCGATCAGCGTCTCGCCCCATTGGCGGGTGGCGACCTCGGCGAGCCGGGCCGGCACGTGAGCGGGCAGCATGCCGAGCGAATTGCCGTCGAGATAGATCAGGCCTTCGGGGATCGCGAATTGGGCACGCTTGCCGGCCAGCGGATCGGCCCGGTCCAATGCTTCCAGGACCCCGCGATCCATCGCTCAGGCCCCGTATTCCGCCACATAGGCGGCATGAACCTTCTCGAAGCGGCCCAGATATTCGCTGGCATAGGCCACATAATCGACGCCCGGCGCCGCCATGAACAGTTCCGAGACCATGCCCCACACCGCCTCGCGCAGCGCGCTCGCCGTCTTCATGGCGTGGAAGGCCCGCCACAGGGATTGCGGCGGCTCTCTGCCGAAATAGGTTTCCAGAATGAGCTTCTCGCCCGCCAGATCGAAGGAATTGTTGGCGGCAACCGAGGCCAGGTCGAACATTGCCGTGCCGAACGCGCCATATTCCCAGTCGATCAGCCACAGGCGGCGCCCGTCGTCGAGGAAATTGGTGGGCAGCACATCATGGTGGCCGAAGACGATGGGCAGCGGCACCTGCGCCGCCTCCAGCCGGTCGACGATCTCCATCCAGCGCGGAACATCGGGCGCATGGCGGTGGCCGTGGCGGGCCAGCGTGTGGCCATAGTCGCGCAGGATCTGGAACACCCAGAAGATCGTGCCCTGGCCGTGGATGTGACGGCCCAGCTCAAGATGGCAGCGGCGGAGGATCTCGACGCAGCGCCGCGTATCCGCGCGAACGTCGGCTTCGGTATAGGTCCGGGCCTCGATATAGCGCAGCACCATGATGCCGTCCGCCGCATGGACGAGTTCGGGCGACAGGCCGGCCGCGAAGGCGGCGCGCGACGCGATGGCCTCGCGCTCCCGGGACACCTGGTGGAAGGGATAGTCGCCACCCACCCTGGCCACGTAGCTGCCGCGCGAATCGGTGACCCGGAAGCTGACGTTGCTGACCCCGCCCTTCAGCGGTACGAGCGTTGGCGATCCCTGCCAGATGGGGAGTGCCCGGACCCGGGCTTCGGCTGCCGCCACCATGTCGCCCGTCCCGTCCGCCGTCATCGCCTGTTCCCGCCGCTTGCCAAGGGTTCCGCGACATCCCACGGCGGCGGGTCTCCGTCAACCAGCGGCCAACTGCCTCGCCTCACCGGAAATGCTGTCGCAGCGGTTGACCTTGACGCCCAGCCGGCCCAATAATGGTGGCCGACATTCCAACCAGGTGACATGACATGGAATACGCAGCACCAGAAACCACCAAGGCGGCGGTAAGCCTGCTCGCCAAGGCCAAGGGCAGCGCCTATGTGCTCGCGGGAGGGTCCGACCTTCTCGTGCGCATGAAGGGCGGCTTCATCGAGCCCGATCTCGTGGTCGACATCAAGCGCATCAAGGCGATGCGCGAAGTGAAGAAGACAGCGACCGGCTTCACCATCGGCGCCGCCGTGTCCTGCGCCGAGCTGGGCGAGAACAAGGCGCTTGCCAAGGCCTGGCCCGGACTGGTCGAGGCCGCCAACCTCATTGGCTCCAAACAGATCCAGGGCCGCTGCACCATCGCCGGCAACATGTGCAACGCCTCACCCGCCGCCGACAGCGTTCCCGCCCTGGTGGCGGCCGGCGCCAAGGCGGTGATCCAGGGGCCGAAGGGCAAGCGCGCCGTTCCGGTGGAGCAGGTGGCGGTCGGCCCCGGCAGGAACTCTCTCAAGAAGGGCGAGCTCGTCGAGGCCCTGCTGCTTCCGGCCCGCAAGCCGCGCTCGGGTGACGCCTACCTGCGGTTCATTCCGCGCACCGAAATGGACATCGCCGTGGTCAGTGCCGGGGTCAACGTGACGATTGACGCCAAGGGGGTGATCACCGGTGCCCGCGTGGCGCTGGGCGCGGTGGCCCCCACCGTGCTGCTGGTCGCCGCTGCCGCCAAGGCGATCATCGGCACCAAGCTCGATGACGCGGCGCTGGAGAAGCTGGGCGAAGCGGCCTCCGCCGCCTGCCGCCCCATTGACGACAAGCGTGGCACGGTCGAGTTCCGCACCAAGGTTGCCGCCGTGCTCGCCAAGCGCGCCGCCAAGACCGCCTACCAGCGCGCAGGAGGAAAGTGACAATGGCTGTTCTGGTTTCCACCACCGTCAACGGCGACCATGTCGAATTCGCCTGCGAGCCCAATGAGACGCTGCTCGACGCGCTGCGCAACCGGCTGGGCCTGATCGGCGCCAAGGAAGGCTGCGGCACCGGCGATTGCGGCTCCTGCAGCATCCAGCTCGACGGCCGCCTCGTCTGCTCCTGCCTTGTCCTCGGCATCGAGGCCGAAGGCCGCAAGGTCGACACGGTCGAGGGCATGGCCAATGGCCCGGAACTTCATCCGCTGCAGACCAAGTTCATCGAACATGCGGCGCTGCAATGCGGCATCTGCACCCCGGGCTTCCTGATGGCCGCCAAGGCTCTGCTGGAGAAGAACCCGGACCCCAGCGAGGAGGAAATCCGCTTCGGCCTCGCCGGCAATCTGTGCCGCTGCACCGGCTATGACAAAATCGTCCGCGCCGTCCATGACGCCGCCAAAGTTATGAGAGGAGCCTGATCCATGCCGCTCGACGCTTCCTATCACGCCAAGGACTTCAAGACCGTCGGAACCAGGCCGCTGCGCCCCGATGGCATCGACAAGGTGACCGGCCGCGCCAGATACGGCGCTGACTTCAACATGCCGGGCCAGCTCGTGGGGCTGGTCCTGCGCTCGCCCCACGCTCATGCCAAGATCAGGAAGATCGACACCTCGAAGGCCGAGAAGCTGGCAGGGGTGAAGGCGGTGCTGACCGCCGCCGACCTTCCCGATCTCACCGCCGGCGACAAGGGCATGTTCGACATCCTCGACAACTGCCTGGCGCGCGGCAAGGTGTTCTATGACGGTCACGCGGTGGCCGCGGTGGCCGCCGTCGATATGGCGACGGCCCGCAAGGCGCTGGCGCTGATCAAGGTCGACTACCAGGTTCTGCCGCATGTCACCGATGTTGACGAGGCAGTGAAGCCCGGCGCGCCCGTGCTGCACGCCGACTGCTTCACCGAGGGCGTGGAGCCGAAGCCGGCCAAGGCGTCCAACGTCGCCAAGGTTACCAGTTTCGGTCACGGCGATGTCGAGAGGGGTTTCGCCGAGGCCGATGTGGTGATCGAGCGCAACTTCCGCACCGAGCAGACCCACCAGGGCTATATCGAGCCGCATGCCTGCGTGGCCAGCGTCAGCCCCGATGGCACCGGCGAATTGTGGGTCTGCACCCAGGGCCATTTCGTCTACCGCAATCACTGCGCCATGCTGCTCGGCATGGATGTCTCGAAGCTGCGCGTCACCTCCTCGGAAATCGGCGGCGGCTTCGGCGGCAAGACCCATGTGTGGACCGAGCCCGTGGCGCTCGCCCTGTCGCGCAAGGCCAACCGGCCCGTGAAGATCGTGATGACCCGCGAGGAGGTGTTCCGCGCCTCCGGCCCGACCAGTGCCACCTCGATCGATGTCAAGATCGGCATCAGGAAGGACGGCACCATCACGGCGGGCAAGGCGGAACTCCGCTATGCCTCCGGCCCCTATCTCTCGATGTGGGGCGAGCTCGGCGCCATGACGTCCTTCGCCTGCTATGACCTCAAGAACGTCAGGACCCATGGCTACGAAGTTCTGGTCAACCGCCCGAAGTCGGCGGCCTACCGCGCGCCGGCCGCACCCATGGCCGCCTTCGCGGTCGAAAGCGTGATCGACGAGCTCTCGAAGAGGATCGGCATGGACCCGCTCGAAGTGCGCATCAAGAACGCCGCCAAGCAGGGCACCAAATCCTCCTACGGCCCGGTCTATGGCCCGATCGGCATCGGCCCGACGCTCGAAGCGGCGAAGAAGCACCCGCACATGAAGGCGCCGCTCGGCCCCAACCAGGGCCGCGGCTATGCCTGCGGCTTCTGGTTCAACTTCGGCGGCCAGACCTGCACCGACATCAATGTCGGGCAGGACGGCACGGTGACCCTCACCGTCGGCACCGTCGACGTGGGCGGCTCGCGCGCCTCGCTGGCGCTGTGCGTCGCCGAGGAGCTTGGCATTCCCTATGACCAGGTGAAGTGCACGGTGGCCGACACCGCAGCGCTCGGCCACAATGACATGACCGACGGCAGCCGCGGCACCTTCTCCTCCTCGATGGCGGGCATTTTCGCCGCCCGCAACACGATCGAGGTGCTGAAGGAACGCGCCGCCAAGATGTGGGAAATCCCCGTCGAGGACGTGACCTGGGAGAACGGCCACGCCAAGGCGATGGGCAGCAACTATGGCAACCTGGCGCCGCTGTCGCTCAAGGAGATTGCCGCCGCCGCCGCCAACACCGGCGGGCCGGTCGCCGGCCATGCCGAGATCGTGGCCGATGGCGCGGGCGTGTCCTTCGCCACCCACATCTGCGACGTGGAAGTCGATCCCGAGACCGGCCGCTCCAGGGTGGTGCGCTACACCGTGATCCAGGACGCCGGCAAGGCGGTGCACCCGGCCTATGTCGAAGGCCAGTATCAGGGTGGTGCGGCGCAGGGCATCGGCTGGGCGCTGAACGAGGAGTACATCTACGGCAAGGACGGCCGGCTGCAGAACCCGGGCTTCCTCGATTATCGCATCCCGGTGTGCTCCGACCTGCCGATGATCGACACGCAGATCCTCGAGATCCCCAACCCCAACCATCCCTATGGGGTGCGCGGTGTCGGTGAAACCTCGATCGTGCCGCCGATCGCCGCCATCGCCAACGCCATGTCGAACGCCTTCGGCGTGCGCATGACTCATGTACCGATGTCGCCGCCGCGCGTGCTCAAGGCGCTTGAGGCTGCAAAGTCGTCCAAGAAGGCCTGATTTGGCCGATATCCACCTCTGGGGGGCGCTCCGTCCGGCCGCGGACGGGGCGTCCGTCGTTCAGGTCGAGGCTCGCACCATCCGCGAGCTGTTCCGCAAGCTGGAGGAGGCCTATCCCGGCATGGCCCCTCATCTGGCGCGCGGCGTGGCCGTGTCGATCGACGGCCGCATCTACCGCGACAGCTGGGAAACAGCCCTTCCCGAAGGGGCGGAAATCTACCTCCTGCCGCGCATCCAGGGCGGCTGAACAGAGAGCAGCGATGAACCTCAAAGGCTTCCACCACCTCACCGCCGTCACCGCCGACGCGCCGGGCAATCACAGGTTCTACACCGAGACGCTGGGGCTGCGGCTGGTCAAGAAGACGGTAAACCAGGACGACACCTCGGCCTACCACCTGTTCTACGCGGACGGACTTGGCTCGCCCGGCACCGACATCACCTTCTTCGACTGGCCGGTGGGCCGCGAGCGGCGCGGTTCGCGGTCCGTGACGCGCACCGGCTTACGCGTGGCGAATGAGAAGAGCCTCGCCTGGTGGCAGCGGCGGTTCACGGAACTTGGCGTCAGGCAGGAGAAGATCGTTGAGGAGGCCGGCCGCCCCGTGCTGGCCTTCGAGGACCCCGAGGGCCAGCGGCTGGCGCTGGTCGCCGATGATGCGGGCAAGGCCCATGTCTGGGAGAACAGCCCGGTTCCGGCCGAGCATCAGATCAGGGGGCTGGGGCCGATCACCATGAGCGTGCCTGAGCTTCGCAATACCGACGCGGTGCTGACCAGGCTCATGAACATGACGCCGGCTGAACAGATCGACCAGGCCTGCCGTCTCGCACACCTGACCGGAGTTGTCGTCACCAGCTTTGGGGATATGGTGCGGGTACCCGGTCAGCGCTCATCACTGCTGCAGGCACGCCGCCCCGGGGGAGAAGTGCGGCTGGTGT
>DAISVW010000055.1:0-10930 GCA_036826695.1 Aestuariivirga sp. | reverse complement strand
CCCTGACGCCCGACTCCCACCACGAGAACGCCGAAAAGGCCGGCCAGAACCAGCACGCGATCGACTCGCAGAACCTGTCGGACCTCGACGCCCAGGTCGAGCAGGCGATGGACGCGCTCCGCTGCCCCGCTGGCGAAGCCTCGATCGACAATCTCTCGGGCGGCGAGAAGCGCCGCGTGGCGCTGACCCAGCTGTTGCTGCGCAAGCCGGACCTCTTGCTGCTCGACGAGCCCACCAACCACCTTGATGCCGAGTCGGTGAACTGGCTCGAACATCACTTGCGCGACTATCCCGGCGCCATCCTGATCGTCACCCATGACCGCTACTTCCTCGACAATGTGACGGGCTGGATCCTCGAGCTCGACCGCGGCCGCGGCATTCCCTATGAGGGCAATTATTCCGCCTATCTCGGCCAGAAGGCCAAGCGCTTTGCCCAGGAATCGCGCGAGGACGCCGCCCGCGAGAAGGCAATCGCCCGCGAGCAGGAATGGATCGCCGCCTCGCCCAAGGCCCGCCAGGCCAAGTCCAAGGCCCGCATCAAGGCCTATGACGAGCTCCTCAAGATCAACGAGGACCGCGTCAAGTCGACCACCGCGCAGATCATCATTCCGCCGGGTGAGCGATTGGGTGCCACGGTGATCAATGTCGAGAACCTGTCCAAGGGCTATGGTGACCGGCTGCTGATCGACAATCTCTCCTTCAAGCTGCCGCCCGGCGGCATCGTCGGCATCATCGGCCCCAACGGCGCCGGCAAGACGACGCTGTTCCGCATGCTCACCGGCCAGGAAAAGCCGGACTCCGGCTCCATCGTCATCGGCGAGAGCGTGAACCTCGGCTATGTCGACCAGTCGCGCGACTCGCTCGATCCGGACAAGACCGTCTGGCAGGAAATCTCCGGCGGCAATGACGTGATCTATCTCGGCAAGCGCGAGATGAATTCGCGCGCCTACACGGGCGCCTTCAATTTCAAGGGCGGCGACCAGCAGCAGAAGGTCGGAACGCTCTCGGGCGGGCAGCGGAACCGCGTGCATCTGGCCAAGATGCTGAAGTCCGGCGCCAATGTGCTGCTCCTCGACGAGCCCACCAACGATCTCGACACCGAAACGCTGGCGGCGCTCGAGGAGGCGCTGGAGGATTTCGCGGGCTGCGCGGTGATCATCAGCCACGACCGCATGTTCCTCGACCGCCTGGCCACCCACATCCTGGCCTTCGAGGGCGACAGCCATGTCGAATGGTTCGAGGGCAATTTCCAGGACTACGAGGAAGACAAGAAGCGCCGCCTCGGCGAGGACAGCGTGATGCCGAAGCGCATCAAGTACAAGCAGTTCGCGCGGGGATGACGGGCCGCCGGGCCGGTGCTATGATTTAGCGGATCAACAACTCGCAGCGACATCGGACATGACCCTCTCACGCCGCCTTTTCCTTGCCGCCCTTGCCGCCACTGCGGCCGCCCCGGCTCTTGCTGAGGAGGCCGCTCAGGTCGACCTCTCGCAGGAGCCCTTCCCGGTAAAGGACGAGGAGAACAAGATCGAATACAAGTATCGCCGCCGCGAGGTCAAATTCAAGACCGCGGAGGCGCCGGGTACCATCGTCGTCGATCCCAAGAAGCGCTATCTCTACTTCGTGCTCGGCGATGGCAAGGCGATCCGTTACGGCGCCTCGGTGGGCAAGGCCGGCCGCACATGGTCCGGCGAGTCGACCATTGGCCGCATGGAGAAATGGCCCACCTGGACGCCGACGCCCGAGCATATCGCCGAATTCCCGAAGCTCGTGAAGTGGCAGAACGGCGGCATGCCGGGCGGACCGGAGAACCCGATGGGTGCCCGCGCGCTCTATCTCTATCAGGGCGAGGTCGACACCATCTACCGCATTCACGGCACCCATGATCCGGCCCTGGTCGGCAAGAAGAAGACGGCGGGCTGCGTCGCGTTGCTCAACGTCGACATCATCGATCTCTACAACCGGGTTCAGCTCGGCACCCGCGTGGTGGTGCTGGAGTACTGAGGCGATCAGTCCCCGTCCTTCGCTGCCGCGCCTTTGATTTTCGCCTCGCGCAGGTGCAGGTCGCGCGGATAGCCTTTGATATCCTCGGGGCGGGCCAGCGCGAAGGTGCGCTTCTTCAGTTCCATCACCAATTCGGCGCGGTCCTCGATGTGGGCGAGTTCGGAAAACGGAATGGGCGCTCCCACCCGCACCTTGAGGCGCGTGCCGATGCGCCGCGCGGTTTCACGGAACACCAGCGACAGCCGCAGCGTCAGGCTCAAGTGGCTCGCCAGCTGGAACAGGCGTGAATTCTGGCCGACGAAGAACACCGGCACCACCGTGGCGCCGGAGGCCCGCAGCAGCTTTGCGGTGAACGGCGCCCAGGGCAGGTCCACCGCCGGTCCGCGCAGCGGCTTTTCCGAGGTGGAGACGCCGCCGCCCGGAAAGATGCCGATGGCATGTCCCTCCTTCAGCCAGGCCTGCGCCTGAAGCCTCGACCGGACGTTGGTTTCGCGCGCCGCGCGGGTTGGTGCGAAGGCGACCGGCAGGAGATTGGTTGCCGCCTCGGGCGCCTGACACAGCACGTCGTTGGCCAGAACCTTCGTGTCGGGCCGCACCTTGGTGGCGAGCCAGGTGAGGGTGATGCCGTCGAGCACTCCATAGGGGTGGTTGGCGATGAACAGCACCGGGCCTTCCGCCGGGGTCCGGGCCAGCGCTTCTTCGTCGCAGTCGACCTTGATCCGCAGCAGGCGGATCGCCGAATCGAAGAAACTCTCGCCGTTGCGCAGGTTCTTCTGGTGCTGGGCGTAGAGTTTCTTGAGCCGGCGCTGGCCACCGATCTTCTCGATGGCCTGGATCACCGCGCGTTGCAGGGCCGGCTGGTCGGCTGTCGAATAGCTGAACCGGATCGGCCTGGGGGCTTGGGTGGCTTGGCGTTTCGCCATGGAGGGCCGTAAATGATGAAGCAGGCTTTCCATGGCATGCCGGGCCTGCCGGGGCAATGGAGAAGCTTTGGCGGGGACCGGTTCGCGGCCTATGATGGGCGCCGAAGAGGAGACCAGAACATGTTCAAGCTCTACGCCCGCAATGGCGCCGGCTCCATGGCGCCCGAAGCTCTGCTCGCCGCCTGTGGCGCCGATTACGAGGTCCTCGTGGTCGAGCGGCTGCCTGACGGGTCCTTCCCGGAGTATTTCCATCGAATCAATCCCAAGGCCGAAGTTCCGACGCTGGTTCTGCCCGATGACAGTGTCATGACGGAAAGTGCCGCCATGATGATCTATCTCGCCGATCTGTTTCCGGCGGCGGGCCTTGCGCCGTCCATCGGCGCAGCCTCCCGGGCGCGCTATCTGCGCTGGCAGGTCTATCTCGCGGCCACCATCTACATGAGCGATCTCCGGCTGTTCTATCCCGCCCGCTTTTCGACCGATCCGGCGGCCGCCGATGGCATCAAGGCCAGGGCGGCGCAGGCGATGGATGCCGAGTTCGCGATCTATGCGGCGGCGCTGGGGGAGGGGCCGTACATCCTTGGCGCACAGCTGAGTGCCGTGGACATCTATGCCGCCATGCTCTGCACCTGGGCGCCAGACAGGGAAGCGTTGTTCGCCAGGCACCCGAACCTGAAGCGCATGTATGAAAAGGTCTTGTCACGGCCTGAGATCAGGGCAGTCTGGACGCGCAACGGCGAGTAGCCATGTGGGGGCCGGCTTGGAAGAGCCCTCGCTCGAGTGTGACTCTCCCGTGTCATCATGCCAGTGCCTGACCCTGGCATCGTCTTCGTTGCCGCTGAAGAAGACCCCCGGGCCTTGTGTTTGGCCCGGGGGAGAGCGGAAGTGGCCCGCGAAGTGGCCTGCCGTCAGAACTTGTAGCGCAGACCGATCAGCGCCTGGTTGTCGTTGACATCCTCGTCGAAGATCTGCCGGTAGCGGTAGCCGACATCGGCGCTCAGCTCATCGGTGAGGTTCACCTCGACACCGGCCATCAGGCCGAAGGCTATGCCGTCGATGTCGTCAGCGACACCCGTGGACCAGCCATACCCGAGGCCCGCGCCAAGGTAGGGCGTGAACATGGTCTGGGTCGGGATGTCGAAATAGACGTTGCCCAGCGCGGTGGTAAACGACGTGTCGTCGTCGCCGAAACCGGCATAATCGACGCGCAGATCGGTGCGCAGATTGTCGTTGAACTTGTAGCCCACGCCACCGCCGATGGTGCCGGAATCAACCGTGCCGTCGCCCGTATCGAGCCAGGAGAAGCCGCCGTCCAGGCGGACATAGAAGCTGGAGTCGCTGATCGGCGTCTCCGGGACATAGGCGTCGGCGGCAAGGGCCGGCGCGCAGGCGGCAGCCGAGAAGCCGAGCGCCAGAATAGTCTTGATGGTGGACTTCATGATGAATGCTCCCTCGCAATGTCGATGAGGGGAAAGCTAGACCCGCTCCATGTCCTGCAGCGGGCGTGATTGTGGCACAAAAGAGTTGCCTGCCGTCTGTTGCGTTAATGCCACATGGTTTTGCGCCAGCGCGATGCTGAGCATTTACCATCCATGCACCATGATCGGCGAACCACGAGACGGATCGCCCCGAGAAGCAAAATGCTCTATTGAACGGCCATGCCTATCGCGCCGCCATGCCAAGCTCTCGATGAGGACGCAGTCTCGCTGTTCCGGGCTGGTCTGCCGCCGGGCACCATTCCGCCTGAGAGCGTGGCGCTTGCCGAGGCCGTCGCGGGAGGATCGCCCTTCCTGCGTCAACTGATGCTGCGCGATCCTTGTTTCGCGGGGCGCGTGTTCCGTGAGGATGCCGAAGGCCTGCTGAATGCGGAGATGGCGGCACTGGCAAGCTTCGACCCTGGTCTTTCCCAGGCTGACCTGATGCAGCGGTTGCGGCAAGCCAAGCGCCGCATGTCATTGCTGATTGCCATAGCCGATCTTTCCGGACGCTGGCCGGTGGAACAGGTCACGGCGGCGCTTACCGACTTTGCCGATGCAACGTTGCGGGCGGCGGTCGCCTGGCTGCTGGCCGACGGGGCGCGCCAGGGCAAGATCACGCTGGCGGTTCCGGCCGATCCGCAAAAGGGTTCCGGCTACGTGACGCTCGCCATGGGCAAGCAGGGCGCCCATGAACTCAACTATTCGAGCGATATCGACCTCATCGTGCTCTATGATCCCGATGCGGGTCTTTTCGCCGATCCCTCCGAGGCCGGCACCTTCTTCGTGCGCCTCACCAGAAGGCTCGTGCAGCTGATGCAGTACGTGACGGCCGACGGCTATGTGTTCCGCACCGACCTGCGCCTGAGGCCCGACCCGCGCGCCACGCAGGCTGCGATCTCGATCGAGGCAGCCGCCCTCTATTACGAGAACCAGGGTCAGAACTGGGAGCGCGCCGCGATGATCAAGGCCCGTGCCGCGGCAGGCGATCTGGCGCTCGGCGAGGAGTTTCTCGACCGGCTCAAGCCCTATGTGTGGCGGAAGTATCTGGATTTCGCGGCGATCGCCGATGTGCAGTCGCTGAAGCGGCAGATCCATGCGGTGAAGGGCCATGGCGAGGTCAAGGTGCTGGGCCACAATGTGAAGCTGGGGCGTGGCGGGATCCGCGAGATCGAATTCTTCGTCCAGACCCAGCAGCTCATTGCCGGTGGCCGTAACCCGAAGCTCCGCGGCCGCGGCACGCTCGCCATGCTGGATGCGCTCGCGGAAGCGCGATGGATCAGCGATGCTGCTTCTGAAGAACTGAAGGAAGCCTACCTTTTCCTCCGCGCGCTGGAGCACCGTCTGCAGATGGTGAATGACGAGCAGACACATGTGCTGCCTGCCGATGACAAGGGCTTCCTGGCGCTGGCGCGGTTCTGCGGTTTCGAAGACGCTGCGGAATTCGACGCGGCGATCCGCCGCCGCCTCGAATGCGTGCAGGGCCACTACGCCCGGCTGTTCGAAGATGCTGAGGAACTGGGAACCGATACGGGTAGCCTGGTGTTCACCGGCGGCGAGGATGACCCCGAGACCATCGAGACCCTCTCGCGCATGGGCTATCACGCGCCGAGCGAAGTATCCGCCACGATCCGTGGCTGGCATTTCGGACGCTACCCCGCCACCCGCAGCGCCCGGGCCCGTGAGCTTCTCACGGAACTGATGCCGAAGCTGCTCGCGGCGCTGGCCGCGATGGGCGATGCCGACCGCGCGTTTCTCGCCTTCGACCGCTTTCTCGGCGGCCTGCCCGCCGGGGTGCAGCTGTTCTCGCTGCTCAAGGCCAATCCGCGGCTTCTCGATCTTATCGCCACCATTCTTGGCAGTGCGCCGCGGCTTGCCGAACAGCTGAGCAAGCGGCCGAAAGTGCTCGATGCCGTGCTCGATCCCGGCTTCTTCGGTCCCATGCCGACGGCGGCGGATATGGGCCAGGCAATTGCCGCCGTCATGCCCGATGGCCTCGAACTCGATGAAGCCGCCGACCGGGCGCGCATCGTGGGCAAGGAACAGGCCTTCCGTATCGGCGTCCGGGTGCTTTCGGAAACGGTGAGCGCGGTAGACGCAGGAACGGCGTTCTCGCAGCTTGCGGGCCTGTTGCTGGGCAAGCTCCATGCCGCCGTAACCGCCGATACCGAACGCCGGCACGGCAAGGTGCCGGGTGGGCGTAGCGCGGTGATCGCCATGGGCAAGCTCGGCGGCCGCGAGATGACGGCGGGTTCCGACCTTGACCTGATCGTCATCTATGACGCGGCGGCGGGAGCGGAGGCAAGCGACGGGCGGAAGCCGCTGGCCGTCAGCCAGTACTACGCCAGGATCACCCAGCGGCTGATATCGGCGCTATCGGCGCCCACCGCCGAGGGCGTGCTCTATGACGTCGACATGCGGCTCAGGCCATCCGGCAGCAAGGGGCCGGTTGCGGCGAGTCTCGGCGCCTTCACCAGCTATCAGCGCGACTCGGCCTGGACATGGGAGAAGCTGGCGCTGACCCGGGCGCGGCCCGTCTGCGGCGATCCGGCCTTGATGCTGGAGCTTGAAACCGGCATGCGGGCGGCGCTTGCCGAGCCACGCGAGAAAGAGATAGTGCTGGCGGATGTCGTGTCGATGCGCGGCCTCATGCTGCGTGAACAGGGGGCCGCCGGGTTGTGGGACATCAAGCGGGTGCGCGGCGGACTGGTCGAACTCGAATTCATCGCTCAGACGCTCCAGCTGATCCATGCCCGCGCCCACCCGGGTGTGCTCGATACCAACACGCTGGCCGCGCTGGACAAGCTCCATCATGCGGGCCTCCTCGGAGATGCCAACCACGCTGCGCTGAAAGCGGCTGGCCTGCTCTATCACCGCCTCACGCAAGTGCTGCGCCTCTGTGTCGATGGGCCCTACGAGCCCGCGAAATCGTTACCAGCGCTGAACCATCTGGTAGCCAGCGCCGCCGCCTCGCCCGGCATTCCGGCGGCGGAAGCCCTGCTGGGTGATACCCAGGCGCAGGTGGCGGCGCTGTTCGATGACATCATCGGCCAGCCCGCCACCTGAAAATTCCTGCGACGGAATTCGGTGCCTCCTTCCGTCTTGGTTTCGGGACGACAACAGGAGGACAAGTTCATGACCCGCATTACCACCGCTTTCGTGCTTCTTGGCGCTTTATCTTTGCCACCCGCCGCGGCGCTCGCCATGCAGCCCTATCTGCCGGCTTCGCCCAAGACCTTCAGCAAGGCCGACGTCGATTCCAACGGCAAGATCACCAGTGCCGAACTGACGCCGCGGGCTGACCGGCGTTTCGCGCGGCGCGATACCGACAGCAACGGGCAAGTGACGGTCGCCGAAATTGACGCAGCGCTGCAGAAGTCGCTGGAGCGCCGCCGGACGCGGATGCTCGAGACCCTCGACACCGACAAGGACGGCCAGATCTCCCGCGCTGAACTTGAAGGCGCGGTTGACCGGTTGATCGCCGCCGCCGATGCCGACCATGATGGCGGCGTCACCATGGAAGAGGTGCGCAGCTACCGGCTTGTCAAATCCAGCAAACCGGTTACTGGAAAGAGCTCAAACTGAACGCACAGACAAGGCCATCACTTGACGCGCGACGCTGCGGCTTTCCGGCAGTCGACGGATGCCGGCCTGCTGGAAGCCGCCGCCAAGGGCTCGGAGGCGGCTTTCGCCGAGATCGTGACCCGCCATTTCCAGCCGGTCTACCGGCTGGCATGGCGGATCACCGGTGTTGCCGCCGATGCCGAGGACGTGGCGCAGGAGGTTTTCGTCAGGCTCTGGCGCAACCCCTTGCAGGTGCGCGAGGCGGGGGCGCTTCGGGGCTGGTTGATGCGGGTCGCGTCGAATGCGGCGATCGACCGTTGCAGGCGTCCGCGCCAGGACGCGCTTGAAGATGCGCCGGAGATCGGCGATCCCGCGGCGCGGCCCGATGCCCCGCTCGACCGCGCGCAGGCCTCATGGCTGGTTGACGCCAGCATCGCGGCGCTTCCTGAGCGTCAGCGCCAGGCGGTGGCGCTTGTCTATTTCGAGGGCATGTCCAATATCGCGGCAGCGGAGGCCATGAAGCTGTCCGTCGAGGCCGTTGAATCGCTTCTTGCACGGGCGAGGCGCAGCCTCAGGGACAGCCTCTCGGGCGAGTGGCGGGCCTTGCTGGACGGTCTTTCGGAATGGGGAGGGTGAGGAGAACCATCATGGAAAAGCGCAATGACGGTCTTCCCGGGCAGCCGACGCCGGAACAGGGCGAGCATGAGCTTCGCCGTATTCTTTCGCTGGCGTCCGATCCCGCACCCCCGCCTGAGGCGATGGCGCGGCTCATGGCCCGTGTCGCTGTTGAACCGCAACAGGGCAAGGTCTTGGTCTTTCCGCCGGCGCGGCGCCGTGGCGGCTGGGCCCTGGCGGCCTTGCCGCTTGCCGCGTCACTGCTGCTCGGCGTCTATCTGGGCGCCAGGGGCCAGCTTGATTTCATGCTGCCGAACGCCATCACCGGTGGTGTTGCCCTGGGCGAAGACGCGATCATCGACGATCTTGGCGGCATGGGAGATGCCGCGGCGGAGAACCTCTCATGAATGAGACGCAGACCCCCGGAAGCCCCGCCGGGCGCTGGAACTGGCTCAAGATCGCGCTGGTCGCCTCGCTGGCCGTCAACCTGCTGTTCGGCGGCGCAGCGGTCGCCCGTCTGATGACCGGCGACACGCCGGTGCGCTTCGCCATGCTCTCGCAGGTGCAACTCGTGCCGCGCAAGTTCCTGGGCGAACTCGATGCCGAACGGCGGCGTGAACTGCTTGGTGTCATCCGGCCCTACAACAAGATCTTCCGTGAAGGCCGCCAGACGGTGCGGGCCGAAATCATGGCGATTGCCGAAGCCCTGGAGGCCGAACCCTACGATCCAGCCGGGGTGACGGCGGCGGTCAACCGGTTTACGGCACAAAGCGTGAGCCTCGTCACGGAAGGAGGCCAGGCGGCCGTCGAGATGTTCACCGAACTGAGCCCCGATGAGCGCCGGCTGCTCGCCAGGCACCTCAGGCTGCGCGGCCAGCCCGCCAAGTCCGGTGCCAAGCCGGCAGCGCCCTGATCAGGCGACCTTGGCGCTGGACGCCCGCGCCGGGAAGGTGATGATCACCTCCGTGCCATGGCCGACCGCGCTCTTGATGATGAGCGAACCGCCATGCAGTTCGACGAAGGAGCGCGAGATGGCAAGGCCCAGTCCCGAACCGCCCTTGCTCTTGGTGAGCTGGTTCTCCACCTGCTCGAAGGGCCGCCCCAGTTTCTCGATGTCGCGCGGCGGAATGCCGCTGCCGGTATCGCGGATCGAGATTGCCATGAAGCCTTTCGCCGCCGCCGCCGATACGGTGATCTTGCCGCCCTCCGGCGTAAACTTGACCGCGTTGGACAAGAGATTGATCAGTACCTGCTTGAAGGCGCGCCGGTCCGCCCACAGGGTGAAGCCGGGCGGCACCTCGCGATCGATCGTCACCTTTCCCTCATAGGCGCGCGGGCCGACGAGCCGCATCACCTCATCGAGCGCGCTTCCGACCAGCAGGTCCTCGCATTCCAGCTGCATGCGGCCCGCCTCGATCTTCGACATGTCGAGAATGTCATTGATCACGTCGAGCAGGAACTGCCCGCTCTTGTGAATATCGTGGGAGTATTCGGCGTATTTCTCCGACCCGATGGGGCCGAACATCTGGCTGCGCATCACCTCGCTGAAACCGATGATGGCGTTGAGCGGGGTACGAAGTTCGTGGCTCATATTGGCCAGGAATTCCGATTTCGAGCGGTTGGCGGCCTCGGCGCGGGCCTTCTCGCGGGAGTATTTGTCGGCGAGGTCCGCCAGCCTCTGCGCCTGCTGGTCGGCCAGCAGACGTTCCTTCTGAAGGTCGCGCACCGTCATCATCAGTTCGCGCTCCGACATGCGCAGCCGCTCTTCCTGGAGCTTCAAAGCGGTAATGTCGGTGCCGACCGAAACGAAGCCGCCATCCTTGGTGCGCCGTTCGTTGATCTGCAGCCAGCGGCGGTCGGCGAGCTGCACCTCGAAGGAGCGGCCTTCGCCGCTTTCGCCCTTGAGGCCGATCCTTTTGCGCACCGCCGGTTCCTTGGCGGTCCTGACCACGTCCTCATAGGGCGTGCCCGGCACGCAGACGGCGGCGGGAAGAGAATGAAACTGCTGATACTTGGAATTGCACAGCACCAGCCGGTTGTCGGCGTCCCACAGCACGAAGGCTTCCGAAATATTCTCGATCGCGTCCTTGAGGCGGAGTTCGGCGTCCTTGTTGAGCTTGTCGGCGAACTTCTGCTGGGTAATGTCGAAGACGATGCCGATCAGATGCGGGCGCTCCTTCGCCTCGCCCGGCGCCAGCGCCATGCGGGCCCTGAGCCAGACGTAGTGACCATCCTCGTGACGCATCCGGAACTCGAGGTCGAAGGCGGTGCTGCGGGAGCTCTTTCTTGTTGCTCCTGGCGCAGCCACATGTCGGGCGTGTTGCCAGGCGTGGCGAGGAAGATCGCCTG
>DAISVW010000054.1:0-10932 GCA_036826695.1 Aestuariivirga sp. | reverse complement strand
CCTTGGGCGGCGTTGTCATTTTCCCCCCGCGCTACATTGCCACCTTCCTGTTATCCGCCATGGCGGTGGGCCTGGCGCGCGCCGATTCGATCTTCTATTCCAAGGCCAGGGGCGTGGGCCTGCCGGTCGTCTATCTCGGCGCCAAGACGGGGCGCGACGGCATCCACGGCGCCACCATGGCGTCGGCCGAGTTCGATGGCAAAGCCGAGGAAAAGCGCCCCACCGTGCAGGTGGGTGACCCGTTCACCGAGAAATGCCTGCTCGAAGCCTGCCTCGAATTGATGGCGTCCGGCGCGGTCATCGCCATCCAGGACATGGGGGCGGCGGGCCTCACCTCGTCTGCCGTGGAAATGGGCGCCAAGGGCGATCTCGGCATCGAACTCGACCTCGATCGCGTGCCCTGCCGCGAAGACGGCATGACCGCCTATGAGATGATGCTCTCGGAAAGCCAGGAGCGCATGCTGATGGTGCTCGACCCGGCGCGGGAGAAAGAGGCCGCGGCCATCTTCCGCAAATGGGACCTCGATTTCGCCATCGTCGGCAAGACCACCGACACGCTGCGCTTCGTCATCAGGCACCGGGGCGAGGTGATGGCCGACCTGCCCATCAAGCAGATGGGCGACCAGGCGCCGGAATATGATCGTCCCTGGGTGGAACCCGCAAAGCAGCCGGTGCTGAGCGATATCCCGCCCCCGGACGATCTGCGGGCGGCAATCCTGAAAATCATCGGCGCGCCCGACATGTGCTCGCGGCGCTGGGTGTGGGAGCAATATGACAGCCTGATCGGCGCCAACACAGCGCAGATCCCGGGCGGTGACGCGGGCGTGGTCCGGATCAGGGGCAACAAGGCCATCGCCGTTTCGACCGACGTCACGCCGCGCTATGTCGAGGCGGACCCGTTCGAGGGCGGCAAGCAGGCGGTGGCCGAGTGCTGGCGCAACCTCACCGCGGTGGGCGCCGATCCCATCGCCATCACCGACAATCTCAATTTTGGCAACCCTGAGCGGCCCGAGATCATGGGCCAGTTCGTGCGCGCCGTTCAGGGCCTGTCGGCGGCGTGCACGGCGCTCGATTTCCCGATCGTGTCGGGCAATGTCTCGCTCTACAACGAGACCATCGGCCAGGCGATCCTGCCGACCCCGGCGATCGGCGGCATCGGCCTCATCCCGGACTTGACCCGCATGGCGACCATCGCCTTCAAGGTGGCGGGCGACGCGATCATCCTCGTCGGCGGTCCTGGCGGCCATCTGGGCCAGTCGATCTATCTGCGTGACGTGCTGGGCCGCGAGGACGGCGCGCCGCCGCCCGTCGATCTCGCCGCCGAGAAGCGCCATGGCGACGAGGTGCGCAAGCTCATCCGTGCGGGAACCCTAAGCGCCGTCCACGATATCTCCGACGGCGGTCTGATCGTCGCCGCGATCGAGATGGCGCTGGCCTCCGGGCTGGGCGCCAGCCTCATGGCGATGACCCACGCGCAATTGTTCGGCGAGGACCAGGCGCGCTACCTGGCGACGGCGGCCGGGGACAAGGCGGAGGCGATCTGCGCTGACCTCCGGGCCGCCGGGGTGCCGGCGGAACGCATCGGCAGCGTCAGCCAAGCGGCCACATTGAAGATCGGGGATGGCCCGTCTATATCTCTGGGCGAATTGCGATCCGCGCATGAGGGCTGGTTCCCGGCCTTCATGGCGGGCGAACTCTGAGGGGGAACGACGACATGGCCATGTCCGCCGCCGACATCGAACGCTTCATCAGGGAGGCGTTGCCCGATGCCGTGGTGACGATCCGCGATCTGGCGGGCGACGGCGACCACTATTCCGCCAATGTCGTGTCCGCCGCCTTCAAGGGCAAGTCGCGGGTGCAGCAGCACCAGATGGTCTATGCCGCCCTCAAGGGCCGCATGGGCGGCGAACTCCATGCCCTGGCTCTGCAGACGAGCGCGCCCGAATGAACAATTGTGGCGCGCCCGTTGGAAGAAGCTGGACCCCAGCTTTCGCTGGGGTGACGCAACATGGATTGAGGCGTTATTGATGGAATAATGGAATTACTGAGCGTCATGCCAGCGAAAGCTGGCATCCAGCTTAGGCCACGAAACGGAGCTTGAGGGAAACAGACATGACCGACATCAACCAGTGGATCGACAATGAAGTGAAGAGCAACGATGTGGTGCTGTTCATGAAAGGCACGCCGGACATGCCGATGTGCGGCTTCTCGGGGCGCTCGGTGCAGATTCTCCAGCACCTCGGCGTGCCGTTCAAAGGCATCAACGTGCTCGACTCCAACGATCTGCGCCAGGGCATCAAGGACTACACCAACTGGCCCACCATTCCGCAGCTTTATGTGAAGGGCGAATTCGTCGGCGGCGCGGACAGCATGATGGAGATGTTCCAGTCCGGCGAACTGAAGCAGCTCATGGGCGACAAGGGCGCGGCCTAGAGCCTTGATGTCTTCTCCCGCTTGCGGGAGAAGACCATAGGGTGCTCCGTCACGCCTTCTTGCCGCTGACGCTCGCCCCGGCCTGGGGGGACAGCGCGAAAAACTGAAGTACCGCGCTCAGCGACACGGCAGCCACAACGGCGAAGGCGGTGGTGAAATCGGCGGGCGTGAGCGTTTCCTCGCCGCGGACCCACTGCGCCGCCTCGAGCACGAAGGCGGCCAGCACCACGCCCATCGACAGCGAAAGCTGTTGCACCACCGTATAGAGGCTGGTGGCATGGCTGGTCTGGGCGTGATCAATGTCGGAATAGGCCATGGCGGTGAGTGCCGTGAACTGCAGCGAGCGCAGGAAGCCGCCCACGAACAGCAACGAAATGGCCAGCAGATAGGGGGTTGCCGCCGAGAGCAGGCCCATGGCTCCGATGGAGACGGCGGCAAGGAAACCATTGACCATCAGCAGCGTCCGGAAACCGTAGCGCCGGATCAGCCGGGCCGCGCCAAGTTTCATCGCAATAGCTCCTGCCGCCGCGACGAAGGTGATCATGCCTGACTGAAACGCGCTCATGCCATAGGCGAGCTGGAACATCAGCGGCAGGAGAAACGGCACCGCGCCAACCCCGATGCGGAACAGGCTGACGCCGCCGATGCCGGAACCGAAGGTCTCGATCCGCAGCAGCCGCAGGTCGAGAATGGGTCCGGCGACGCGCTGCGCATGGAGAAGATAGACGCCGATGAACACCGCGCCGGTAAGCAGCAGGAGCGTCGGGGTCCAGCCCGGCAACAGATCCCGGCCCATCACCGTGAGGCCGAAGATGAAGCAGGAGAGGCCGAGCCCGGAGAGAAAGAAACCGCGCGCATCGAGTGGCGGCACGCGGTCCACCCTGATATCGGGCATCAGCGCGGTGGCCAGAATGATGGCGGCGATGCCGAACGGCACATTCATCCAGAAGACCCAGCGCCAGCCGAAATGATCGGTGATGAAACCGCCCACCGGCGGGCCGACCAGCGGGCCGATCAGAGCCGGAATGGTGAGCCAGGCGAGCGCATCCACCAGTTCCGATTTCGGCACGCTGCGCAACAGAATGATCCGCCCCACCGGCACCATCATGGCGCCGCCCAAGCCCTGAAGCCCGCGAGCCGCGACCAGTCCGCCGAGTGAGCTGGCAAGCCCACAGGCGATGGAGCCGATCGTGAACACGGCGATCGCCGCGCGGAACACGTGCCGGGCGCCGAACCGGTCAGCCAGCCAGCCACTCACCGGAATGAACACGGTGAGGCTGAGGAGATAGGTGGTGAAGGCCAGTTTCAGGACGATCGGGTCGGTTCCGAGATCCTTCGCCATGGCGGGAAGCGACGTGGCGATCACGGTCGAGTCCATGTTTTCCATGAACAGCGCGGAGGCAATGATGAGCGGGATCAGCCGGGACGACGTCATACGCCCCCCGCATATCACCGCGCCTGGGGCATGAGTAGGGCGCGCCGAACATGGCACGGATGCTGCCATCCTGGCCCCTTTCCGCCACGGTCCTGCGGGACTATAAGGCGCGCTTTCCGGAGTCCCGCCGTTGATCACACGCTTCTTCACCTGGCTCGAGTCGCTGGTCGCTCCGTTTCCGCCCGAACGGCCGCCCATGCCGCCGCAGGGCTTTGCCGCCTTCTGCTGGCATTACACGCGGCCGTTCTGGAAACTCATTCTGGTCTCGACGCTGCTGTCGGCGGTCATTGCCCTGCTCGAGGTCTATCTGTTCGCCTTTCTCGGCGATCTCGTCGATCTGCTCACCGGCGCCAACCGCGCCACCTTCTGGCAGGAGCATGGCAACAGGCTGATGCTGATGGGCGGCATTGCCCTGCTGGCGCTGCCGCTGCTCAATTTTCTGGGCGAGGCGGTGGTCCACCAGGGCCTGCGCGGCAATTTCGCGATGCGCATCCGCTGGGTTGCGCACCGTTATGTGCTGCGCCAGAGCATGGATTTCTTCGCCAATGATTTCGCCGGCCGGGTGGCCACCAAGGTGATGCAGACCGCGCTCAGCGTGCGCGACGCGGTGATGCGGCTCAGCGAGGTTCTCGTCTATGTGGTGATCTACTTTCTCGGCGCCCTGCTGCTGGTCGCCTCCGCCGACCGCTGGCTGGTGTTGCCTCTGCTCGCCTGGCTGGCTGGTTATGTCGTGGCCGGCTGGTATTTCATCCCGAAGCTCGGCAAGCTGTCGGCCGATCAGGCCGACATGCGCTCGCTGGTGACCGGACGGGTCGTCGACAGCTACACCAACATTCCCACCGTCAAGCTTTTCGCGCACGCCGACCGCGAGGATGGCTATGCGAAGGAGGGCATGGAATGGATGCTCGAATCCGTTCAGCGCTCCATGCGCATGTCAACGCTGTTGACGACGACGCTGCAGTTTCTTTCAGGCTTTCTGATCTTTTCCATGGGCGCCATGTCGGTGTGGCTCTGGCATCAGGGCTCGATCACCACCGGCGCCATCGCCTTCGCGGTGGGGCTCACGCTGCGGCTGCAGGGCATGTCACAGTGGATCATCTGGGAAATGGCGGCGCTGTTCGAGGATGTCGGCGTGATCCAGGACGGGATCGAGACCATCGCCCGCGACCGCACCATCATGGATGCGCCGGACGCGAAGCCACTCACCGTGACGGACGGCGCGATCCGCTTCGAGGATGTGAGCTTCAATTATGGCAAGCCTCTGGGCGCCAGGGAGCGCCCGGTGCTCGATCACCTGTCGCTCAGCATTGCGCCCGGCGAAAAGGTCGGGCTTGTCGGGCGTTCGGGGGCGGGCAAGTCGACTCTCACCAGCCTGCTCCTGCGCTTCTATGACACCGGGCATGGCCGCATCCTGATCGACGGGCAGGACATCGCCCATGTGACGCAGGATTCGCTCCGCGCCGCCATTGGCGTCGTCACCCAGGATACCTCGCTGCTGCACCGCTCGGTGCTCGACAACATCCGTTATGGCAAGCCCGATGCCAGCATGGCCGAGATCGAATTGGCGGCCCGCAAGGCCCATGCCGATGAGTTCATCGCGTCTCTGGTCGATCCCAAGGGCCGGCGCGGTTATGAGGCGCATGTCGGCGAGCGCGGCGTCAAGCTCTCAGGCGGCCAGCGCCAGCGCGTCGCCATCGCCCGGGTGCTGCTCAAGAACGCGCCGATCCTGGTGCTGGACGAAGCGACGAGCGCGCTCGATTCGGAAGTCGAGCAGGCGATCCAGGAAAATCTCTATGCGCTGATGGAGGGAAAGACGGTGATCGCGGTCGCTCACCGGCTGTCAACCATCGCCGCGATGGACCGTCTCGTCATCATGGACAAGGGCGTGATCGTCGAACAGGGACCCCACCGCGAGCTGCTCGAAAGGGGCGGCCTCTACGCGGCGCTGTGGCAGCGCCAGTCCGGCGGCTTCCTGATCGAGGACGAAGGCCTGGCGGCGGCGGAATAGGACTTGCTGTCTTGACCGAGGCCCGCTTCACCCTCACCGTTCCCGCTGCCCGTTTCGAGGCCGCCAATGCGCTGGTGGCGCGGCTGGAAGAAGACCCGCTGTTCGAGCCGCTGGCGATCACCATCAATGAAACCAGCGCCGCGCCGCCGCTGTGGGAAATCACGCTCTATTTTGCGACCGCCGCCGAGGCCGGCGACGCGCTTCTCTTCGACGGGCTGGCCGGCGGCGTGATCGCCCCCGTGCCGCAACGCGACTGGGTGCGCGAATCGCTCGATGGGCTGCCACCGGTCAGCGCCGGGCGGTTCTTCCTTCATGGCTCGCATGACCGCCACCGGCGCCGGGCGGGCGGCATCGCGCTGGAAATCGACGCCGGAACCGCCGTCGGCACCGGCCATCATGGAACCACCTCTGGCTGTCTTCATGCGCTGGACATGATGCTGAAGCGGCGGCGGCCGAGGCGTATCCTCGATCTGGGCTGCGGAACGGGCGTGCTCGCCATCGCCGCGGCCAGGGCCACCGGCAACGCCGTCATCGCCAGCGACATTGATCCGGAAGCGGTGCGTGTCACGCGAAGCAATGCGGCATTGAACGGCGCCGGAACAAGGGTCAGGAGTTTTGTGGCCGCGGGGCTCGCCAATCCGCGCATTGCCGCCAGCGGGCGCTATGGTCTGATCTTCGCCAACATCCTGGCGCGGCCGCTGGTGGCGCTCGCCACCGGTCTTGCCCGCGCTCTGGCGCCAGGCGGCGAACTCATTCTTTCAGGCATCACGCTCGATCAGATGCGCTGGATCGCCGCCGTCTACCGCTCACGCGGGCTTCATCTGCGCGGAAGAATCCACCGCGGAGAATGGGCAACGCTCATCTTCCAGCGGCGGGGGTAAGGCGTGGGGAGGCTCAGGCCCCCCACACGACTTTCGAAATCTCGGCGCGCTTCAGACCGATATCGGCGAGAAGCCGGTCATCGAGTTCCGACAGCTGGCGCTCGGCGCGGCTGCGGGCCAGATAGGTCTTGACGCGGCCGACAAGGCCAGCGCCCATGCTGAAGCCGCCGGTGCGGATGGCCTCGCGGCCGTAGGTGATGGTGGTCATGTTCGTTCTCCTCATAAGCTGTCGTTTTGCCCGCCACGGCACGCATCGCTGGACTGAGATCTATTGCTGCGACGCAATAAATCCAGCTTCAGCTTTGCGGATCATTCATGCACATAATGCATAACTTGAGCCCGCGCGAATCAGCCCGTGACGAAGCTGAATGAAAACTCTCATATCCATTGATTTTGACGGATTTATTGCAAACCCTGCCTTAATGTGGGCTTACGCCTTAAGGCCCGTTAACCTGTCGCAATTGGTAATTTGAGTGCCGCAAACAGACCAATTCCATGCAGTTTACGCATGGTTATTGCGGCTAATATTGTGCGATGCAAAAAAAATGCCCGGCCTTTCGGCCGGGCACTTTGCGTGAAAAGCGTTCGAAGCGATCAGGCGGCGGTCAGATTGCCGGCCGAACTGCGGCCGGTGCGCTTGTCCGTCACGATTTCGAAGGAGACCTTCTGGCCCTCCTTCAGCGTGCGCAGACCGGCGCGCTCAACGGCCGAGATGTGAACGAACACATCCTTGCTGCCATTGTCCGGCTGGATGAAGCCGTAGCCCTTCTGCTCGTTGAACCACTTCACAGTACCCGTATTCATGGGGTCTTCCTTAGGTTGGGTTAGCGTGAGCCCTGCCGGGAGGTTGAAGTCACAGCAAGACCATGGTCGAGAATTGGAGGAGTCTTGCGTGCGCGGCCCAAGGGGTGCGAAGCGGCCAATCGTCCGGCCCAAGTATCGATGTGTGATCATATGTCTCAGAAAGCCCGAAGTTGCAAGGCCTTTTCGCGGGCGCCGCCGCCGGTTGCCGCAGGAACGCTCCGGGGCTAAGCCAGATTCATGCCCGGACCCCTGCCCCACCGCACCCGTCTCGCCCGGCTGCGCGCCGAGCTGAAACGCCGCCGCCTCACGGGTTTCCTCGTGCCGCGCGCCGACGAATTCCAGGGCGAATATGTGCCAGCCCATGCCGAGCGCCTCAAATGGCTCACCAATTTCGGGGGCAGCGCCGGTACCGCGATCGTCACCCTCGGCAAGGCGGCGATCTTCGTCGACGGCCGTTACGTCGTTCAGGTGCGCCAGCAGGTCGACGAAAAGCTCTTCAAGCCCATCCACATCGCCGAGCAGGTGCTGACCGCGTGGATCGCCAGGAATCTCAGGAAGGGCGACCGGCTGGGCTTCGACCCCTGGCTGGTGACGGCCGCCGAAGCCCAGCGCCTCGGCCAGGCCTGCGAAGCGGTGGGGGCGGCCTTGGTTCCCGTCTCACCCAACCCGCTCGACGCCATCTGGCATGACCAGCCGGCGAGGCCGGCGGGCGCCTTTGCCACCCAGCCAACGCAACTCGCCGGCCGCAGCGCCGCCGACAAGATCGGGGACATCCGCAAGGCGCTTGCCGGCGCCGACGCCGTGGTGCTGACCCAGCCCGACTCGGTCTCCTGGCTTCTCAACCTGCGCGGCTTCGATGTGCCGCACACGCCGGTGGCCGCCGCCTATGCGATCCTGCCCGCCAGGGGCAAGCTGATGCTGTTCACGGACCGCGCCCGGCTCCCCGAGGACGTGGCGGCGCATCTGAAAAAGATCGCCAGCATTCATCCACCGGATGAAATCGAGGCGGCCTTGAGGGCGCTGGGCCGGAAGAAACAGAACGTGCTGATCGACCCCGCATGGACGCCGGAACGCATCCGCGCCGTCCTCGCCCGCGCCGGCGCGCGCATCGCCACCGCGGCCGCCCCGGTTTCGCTGCCCAAGGCCCGCAAGAACCCGGTGGAACGCGAAGGTGCGCGCACCGCCCAGCGCCGCGATGGCGTGGCAGTGTCCCGTTTTCTCTGCTGGTTCGACAGGGAAGCCCCCAGCGGCCAGCTCACCGAGCTCAGCGCGGCGGAGAAGCTCAGGGAGTTTCGCGCCGCGACCGGCGAACTGAAGGACCTGTCGTTTGAAACCATCCCGGCCGCGGGGCCGCATGCGGCGATCCCGCATTATCATGCGACGCCGGAGTCCAATCGCAAGATCGGCCACAACGAGATTTTCCTGATCGCTTCCGGCGCCCAGTATCCCGACGGCACCACCGACATCACCCGCACGCTGATCTCCGGCGATCCAACAGCGGAAATGAGGGACCGCTTCACCCGTGTGCTCAAGGGCATGATCGGGCTCTCGGTCATCCGTTTTCCCAGGGGCACCACGGGCTCGCAACTCGATGTGCTGGCGCGTCAGGCGCTGTGGATGGCAGGACTCGATTTCGACCACGGCACCGGCCATGGGGTGGGCGCCTATCTCTCGGTGCATGAAGGCCCAGCGCGCATCAACAAGTCTGACCGCACGGCGCTGGAGCCCGGCATGATCCTGTCGAACGAGCCAGGCTACTACAAGCCCGGCCATTACGGCATCAGGATCGAGAACCTGATCATGGTGCATGAGGCCGCCGAGATCGCCGGCGGCGAGCGCCCGATGCTGGGTTTCGAGACGCTGACGCTGGCCCCCATCGACCGGCGGCTCATCAAGGTGTCGCTGCTATCGGAGGCTGAGCGCCGGTGGCTTGATGATTACCACGCGAGGGTGCTGAAAGAAATCGGCGACTTCCTTTCCGGCCCCGAACTGGACTGGCTGCGCAAGGCCTGCGCCGCGATATAGGCGGCTGGCGGGGACGAAGACCGCCGAGTCAAGCCCGAAGGTGATCAGAAAGGCTCCCTTTGTGGATAGCGGGGACGGCGGCCGCGTGATGCCGCCGCAATTGGCTGCTATCTGATAGACGCTGATTCGATGACACCCTATGCAAATCTCCGGCCGGTCGAAACCTCGCCTGACGAGGCCGCCGAGGCCTACCGCAGCCCGCCCAGCAACCTCGAGGCGGAACAGGCTCTGCTGGGCGCGATCCTGGTCAACAACGAGGCCTGCGACAAGGTCTCGGGCTTTCTGCTGCCGGAGCATTTCTTCGAGGCGCTGCATGCCCGCATCTATGAGGCGGCCTCGACGCTGATCCGCATGGGCAAGCTCGCCAGCCCGGTGACGCTGAAGAGCCATTTCGAGAATGACGCCACCATCAAGGAAGTGGGCGGTGCCGCCTATCTGGCGAGGCTCGCCGCCAACGCCACCACCATCATCAACGCCGAGGAATATGGCCGCACCATCTATGAGCTGTCGCAGCGCCGGAAGCTCATCGGGGTGGGCACCGATCTGGTCAACGAGGCCTTCGAGCCGGATATCGAGGACAGCGCGAAGGACCTGATCGAGCGCGCCGAGCAGACGCTTTACGCCATGGCCGAAACCGGCCGCTACGGCCAGGGCTTCCAGGCCTTCGCGCGGGTGCTGACCGACGCGGTGGACATGGCGGCCAGCGCCTATCAGCGCGATGGCGGGCTCTCCGGCATCGCCACCGGCCTCAAGGACCTCGACGAGAAGATGGGCGGCCTCCAGGCCGCGGACCTCGTCATCCTGGCCGGCCGCCCGGCCATGGGCAAGACGGCGCTCGCCACCAATATCGCCTACAACATCGCCAAATCCTACAAGGCGGAGCATCAGGCGGATGGCTCGGTGAAGGTGAAGGACGGCGGCATCGTCGCCTTCTTCTCGCTGGAAATGTCAGCCGAGCAGCTGGCCACCCGCATCATCTCCGAACAGGCGATGATCCCGTCGGAGCGCATCCGGCGCGGCAAGATCACCGAGGAGGAATTCGCCCGCATCGTCGAGGTGAGCCGCGAGATGCAGGCGCTGCCGCTCTACATTGACGCCACCGGCGGCCTCACCATCGCCCAGGTGGCAGCCAGGGCCCGCCGCCTCAAGCGCCAGCGCGGCCTCGGCCTCATCGTGGTGGACTATCTGCATCTGTTTGCCGGTTCCACCCGCCGCGCCCAGGAGGGCCGGGTGCAGGAAGTCTCGGAGATCACCGTGGGCCTGAAAAGCCTCGCCAAGGAGCTGGGCGTGCCGATCCTGGCGCTCTCGCAGCTCTCCCGCCAGGTCGAAAGCCGCGACGACAAGCG
>DAISVW010000053.1:0-10964 GCA_036826695.1 Aestuariivirga sp. | reverse complement strand
GCCGCCATCTGCAGGAGCGGCGCCGTGGCGATGATGATCGTCATGGTCATCCTGTTGCGCATTTTCCGGACGCGGGGCTGAGAACCATGAGCCAGTCAGCCGCCAGCGTAAACCATCAGCCGGGCTGGCTCGCGCGCAATTCTGCCGCCATCATCCGGCATGGAATCATCTGGTTCTTCATGATCGTCATCCTGCTCCCTCTGTCATGGGTGCTGATCATGTCGGTGAAATCGAGGCCCGATGCGATGCGCGGCGATTTCTGGCCGCGGAAGTTCGATTTCACCACCTATGCCTATGTGTTCCAGAAGATCGAGACGCTGCCCATCAACATGTGGAACAGCATCTACGTCACGGCGGCGACGGTGCTGCTCACCACCGCCTGCGCGGTGCTGGCGGGCTATGCGCTCGTCCACATGCGCCCGCGTTTCGGCGGCATCGTGGTGGCGGCACTGCTGGCCTCGCTCTATTTCCCGACCCGCGTCGTGTCGATCATCAGCGTCTATGAAATCCAGAACAGCCTTGGCCTGATCAACAGCACGACGGGGCTGATCCTGCCCTACATCACGCTCAATCTGGCGATCAGCGTGCTGATCATGCGCAGCGTGTTCCAGTATGTGCCGCATGAGGTGATCGAGGCTGCGAAGGTCGATGGCGCGGGCCCGTTGCGCACGCTCCTCACCATCGCCCTGCCGATGGCGCGGAACGGCCTCGTGGTGGTGTTCATCGTCAATTTCGTCACCGCCTGGGGCGAGTTCCTGCTGTGCTCGACGCTCACCAACGATCAGGAGGCGCGCACCATGCCGGTGGTGCTGGCGGGCGCGCAGGGCGGGCTCGGCCAATGGACCTGGCCGAACCTTGCCGCCGTCTACATGATCGTGGTGACGCCCGGCATTCTTGCCTTCACCTTCGCGCAGAAATTGTTCTTCAAGGGCCTCGCCGAAGGCGTCGTGAAGGGCTGACATGTCATCTGGACGGCGCCAACGAACTGGGCGAAAACCAGCGCCCTGATGGAGTGGCTGACCGAAAGTAACTTCCTCCTGGCGCTCGCTGTTTGCGCCGCGGCGGCGCTGTCGACGGTGATCGGCAGCCTGTTCGTGGTGTTTTCGAAGGAGCCGAACCCGCGGCTCCTGGCCTTCGGGCTGGCCTTTTCCGGCGGCGCGATGGTCTATGTCTCGCTGGTTGAGATCTTCTGGAAGGCGGAAGCCGCCTTTGCCCAGCTGCATGACCCCCGGACCGCCTATGTCTATGCCACACTCGCGTTCTTCGCCGGCGTGCTGGTGCTGATGGCGGTCGACCGGTGGATGCCCAATCCGCATGCCGCGATCACGCCGGGCAATGGCGGCGATGAGCACATCAAGCGGCTCGGCGTGCTTGCAGCACTTGCCATCACCGCCCACAACCTGCCGGAGGGGCTTGCGACGTTCCTTGCCACACTGGAAAATCCGGTGGTGGGCATTTCGCTGGCCGCGGCCATCGCCATTCACAACATCCCGGAAGGCGTGTCGATCGCCATCCCGATCTACTATGCCACGGGCAGCAAGAGGAAAGCGGTGATCGCCACCGTGCTCTCCGCGCTGGCCGAGCCGGTGGGCGCGCTGATCGGCTATGCCATCCTGGCGCCGTTCCTTGGGCCGGCGGTGTTCGCGGTGGTGTTCGGCATGATTGCCGGCGCCATGGTGTTTCTGGCGCGCGATGAGCTGCTGCCCACCGCCAAGCGCTATGCCCAGGGCCATGAGACGGTCTATGGCATGGTCACCGGCATGGCGGCGCTGGCCGCCAGTCTGGTGCTGTTCAAATAGCCCTGTTGGCCGGACCAGAAAGGCCTTGTATTTGGTTCCAAATCGAACTATATTGTTCGATATCGAACCAATGAGGTGACACATGGCTCTTTCGCGTCGCAAGACCCTGGCTCTGGTCGGGGGAGGCGTCATCGTCGCGGCGGCGGGCGCTACCGCCTATACCGTGACCCGCCAGCCGGAAACCGCGCTCAACCCCTGGAAGACCGCCGGCAGCCAGGATGAGATTCGGCGCAAGGCCCTGTCTTTCGCGCTGCTGGCGCCCAACCCGCACAACCGCCAGCCGTGGCTCGTCGATCTCGCAGGCGAGGATCAGGTGGTGCTCTATGCCGATCTGCAGCGGCTTCTGCCGGAGACCGACCCCTACAGCCGGCAGATCACCCTGGGGCTTGGGGGCTTTCTGGAGCTCATGCGCATGGCCGCCGCGCAGGACGGCTACCGGGTCGAACTCTCGCTGTTTCCGGAGGGCGAGAACCCTGCGGCGCTTGATCAGCGGCCGGTTGCCCGCGCCGTCTTCCGCGCCGATCCGGGCGTTCAGCCAGACCCGCTGTTTGCCCATGTCCTCGCCCGCCGGTCTCTGAAGGAGCCCTATGACACGGCGCGGCCGGTGCCGGCCGATGTGCTCCCGGTTATCGCCGCCAGCGTCAATTCCGGCTCGCGGTTCGGCGGCTCCGTGGCGCAGGACGACATCGACCAGTTCCGCGGCCTCACCCGTGAGGCGCTGCGCATCGAACTCGAGACGCCGCGCACCTACAAGGAAAGTGTGGATGTGTTCCGCATCGGCCACCGCGAGGTCGACGCCAATCCGGACGGCATCGACTTCACCGGCCCGCTTTTCGAAACGCTCCGGCTGTTTGGCCTGTTCACGCGCGAGTCGGCGCTCGACCCGGCGTCGTCCGCCTACAAGGCGGGCGTTGACGCCGTGTTTGCCAACGCCGACACCGCCATGGGCCATGTCTGGCTGGTCACTGCAGCCAATACGAGGCGGGATCAGATCGCCGCCGGGGCGGACTGGCTGCGCGTCAACCTCGCCCTCACCGGCGCCGGACTCGGCACGCAGCCGCTGAGCCAGGCCTTACAGGAATATCCCGAGATGGCCGCACTCTACGCCGATATCCACAAGCGGCTGGCGCCCGGCGGCGGAACGGTTCAGATGTTCGCGCGCATCGGCTATGGTCCGGCGGCGGAGCCCAGTCCGCGCTGGCCGCTGGAAAAGAAGATTGTCGAAACCTGACGATGCCACCAGGCTGATTTTCGCGTTCTTCAACGAAATCGCCATCATCAGCCAGCTGTCCGGCAGGATGCTGGAAGAGGCGTTGCCCGGCGGATTTCTCGCCTCGCATTTCGGCGTTCTCAACCACCTCGTCAGGCTGGGCGATGGCCGCACGCCGCTGGCGATCGCCCGGGCCTTTCAGGTGCCGAAGACCACGATGACCCACACGCTGGCGGGGCTTGAGAAGGCCGGGCTCATCAGCCTCGTGCAAAACCCCGCCGACGGACGCTCGAAATGCGTGATGCTCACCCCGGAAGGACGCCGTTTCCACAATGCGGCGATTGAACGGCTGCAGCCGCAGCTCCAGACAATGGCGGAACGCTTTCCACCCGGGAACATCGCCGCCATGCTGCCGGCGCTCGCCGAAATCCGGAGCTACCTCGACAAGCTGCGGGACCGGTAGCGGGTCAGATGCCGATCAGCACTTTGCCGTTTTCGACCTTCACCGGATAGGTCTTGAGGTTGATGCACACGGGCGCGCCCCTGGCCTCGCCGGTGCGGTAATCGAAGCGGCCGTTGTGCTTGGGGCATTCGATGATGTTGTCCATCACCAGCCCGTCCGCCAGATGGACCTTCTCATGCGTGCAGAGGCCGTCGGTAGCGTAGTATTCATCATCGGGCGCGCGGTAGATCGCATAGCTGCGCCCGTCATGGTCGAAGCGCATGACATCCTCCCGCGCGATGTCGTTGGTGGCGCAGGCTTCAATCCATCGGGTCATTCGCACGGGCTCCAGCGGTTCAACGATCCTGTGTTACAAGATTACCCGCAGGCAGCGGATGGAACAAGGGCGGCGGACACACTCTTGCCAAAGATCGGGAGAATTTAACCGCATGTTACAGGTACAAACACTATCGGCTAATCACATGAGAAAAGCGCTCTCCATCATTCTCGGTTTCGGCCTCCTCGGCCTCACCGTTCACAGCGCGGCAGCGGGCCAGGTCGCGGTCACCTACAAGGTCGACGTCGGCCCGGTGACGCTGACGACGGTCCGCTTCACCCTTGACGTGGGCGAGAACGCCGTGAACGGCAAGGCGCGCATCAAGAGCGGCGGGGTCGCCAATCTGTTCGCGGAATACAGCGCCGTGGCGGAGTCCACCAGCCTGATCGGCGCCGCGGCGCCGCGGCCGGTCAGCATCCCTCAGGTGAGCGAGCGCGGCAAGGAGGTGCGCCAGGCTTACCAGTCATGGCACGCCGCTGGCGTGTTGAGCTACGAGCCGCAGAGCAAGAGACCGGAGCGCCGGGACAGCATCGCGAAAGCCCTGAGCAACGGAGTTGCCGACCCCATCACAGCCGTCCTGCGGATCGGAACGGCTGGCACAACGCCCTGCCCATCGGTGCATGACGTGTTCGACGGGCGTGATGTGTTCCAGCTTGCGCTGACCGACAAGGGAAGCGGCACCGTCAGCGAAGATGTGGATTTTCGCGGCAGTGTTCAGCGTTGCGACGTCCGCTGGACGCCGCTGGGTGGGCGCGCCAAGGAAAAGAACGTGCCGGGCGACATCTACGATGTCTCCTTCGCGCCGGTGGGCAAGCTCCCTTCCGGCCAGCAATTGTGGCTTCCCGTGGAACTGACGGGCTCGCTCAAGGGCATGCCTTTCCGTGCCTATGCGGAGAAGCTCACCGCCGCCGACTGATCATCCGGGCGTCCATTGCCGCGGCTTCACGGCGCGTCGGGTCTTGGCTGATTCATAGGCGGCCTCGACCAGCGCATAGGTCTTGAGGTGGTCCTCGCCGGAAGTGTCCGCCGGAAGCCCAGCCCGAATGCGCGCCAACTTGTGGCGGGTTGTAGGCAGCACCGCGGCCTGGGAAACGTGCCAGGTACGGCTGGTCCAGCCGAGCAGGGGACCTCCCACATGATCCTCAAAGCCGAGGCCCTGGGTGGTCACGGTCACCTTCTCGCCCTTGCGCAGAATGACCGAGCCGCCGTCGCCCTCGATTTCCAGCATGGTCTCCGGAAACGGATCGTCCTGGCGGCGTGCGGCATAGGTTGCCTCGACCACCGAGACGGCGCCCGAGCTGTGGCGCAGCAAGATCGTCGCGGTGTCCTCGGCGCGGATCTTCGGATTGCGTTTCTGCGTCTCGCAGCTCAGATGTTCGACCTCGCCCAGAAGATAGCGCGCCAGGTCGAGCACATGAATGCCGACGTCCTGGATCACCAGCTTCTCTTCCTCGGCAAGATAGGGCTGACCGCGGTAGACGTCGAAACCGGTGCGCCATGAGAGCCTGGCCCAGGTCGGCGTCCCGATGGTGCCCTGGTCGAGAATCTTCTTCACCGCCCGCATCGCCGAGCCGAAACGGAAGTTCTCATGCACCGCCAGCCACGTCTTGTGGCTGTGCGCCTTGTGGACGATCGCCACGCAATCCTCCCAGGTCGGCGCGAAGGGTTTCTGGACCACGGCGGCAACGCCCCGTTCGGCGGCGATCGCCGCAAGCGCGCGGTGGGTGTCCATGCGGGTGGCGATGTCGAGGAGGCCGATCTCAACCCTGTCCAGCATCTTTTCCATGTCGGTGAAATGCGGAACGCCGAACTTCGCTCCCGCCTCGGCTGCGCGCGCCGGATCGCGGTCGCACACGGCGGCCAGAATGGCGCCCTCCGGCCGCAGATCCGCCCAGGCATGGAGATGATTCTGGGCGTAGAATCCGCAGCCCACCATGCCGATTGCCGCTTTGCCGCTGTGTGTCATGTGACGCACTCCCTGTCGCCCGGACGTCAGGCTGCTCGAGGCTATGCCTTTTCGTAGAAGAGCGAAACCCCGCCATGGCGGGGTTGCGGGGGTCCGGACCTCCGGAGCGGGAGAGCGATGCAGTTGTTATTGCTTCCAGTTTTCGATGCCCGGAGGCCAGGCTTCGAGCCTTGTCCCATGCCGAAGCTCGCGTTTTGGTTGAGCGCCGCTGTGGCCTGGGGAGAAACATCGAAGCTTGCCCGAAACCTGCTTGGAGCCGGGTTCCGTTTGATGTATTAACGCCTCGTTATGAGTTTGAGAGCGGCACTAGCGGCAGCAGCATTGGGTGTGGCGGTCACGGGTGGCGCACATGCGGAAGATGTTTCTTCACTGACCACCGCCGCGTTCGATGTGGCGGCCCTCCAGCCTTTCGTGCCGCTCACCGATGAGGTCGTCCTGACGCCTGAGGAAATCCGGAGCCTTTCCGCGGATCAAGGCATCCGCGTCGAGCCGGCCTCCGGCGTGAGCAACTTCATCGACGCCCTGAAATACAATCTGGAGCGGCCTGACGTCTCGCAGTTCGACGCCTGGAATGCCGAGGTATTCTGGGACCAGTCGATGTCGATCAAGTGGGACATTCTCGCCGTCTATGGCATCACCACCGCCTTCGGTCTCAGCAACTGGGAATGGGGCTCTTCGGGGTTCCATTTCGAGAACGAGGGCTGGTTCGGCGAAGACACGAAATACGGCGGCATGGACAAGCTGGGGCACGCCTACACCGGCTATCTGCTGACCGAGTACTTCTCCCAGCGCATCGCCCACACCACGGATGCGAACGGCGCCATCGTGACCGGATCGATCCTCAGCATGGGGCTGATGACCTATATCGAGTTCTTCGACGGGTTTTCCGGCGGCCATGGCTTTTCCTATGAGGACCTGATCGCCGACGGCATCGGCGTTGGCTTCGGCTTCCTGCGCGGCACGGTGCCGGAACTCGCGAACAGGCTCGATTTCCGCATGGAATACATTCAGTCGGACTACTCGGACTTCGCCCCCTTCACCGACTATGCGGGCCAGAAATACGTGCTGGCGCTCAAGCTCTCCGGCTTCGAGGATTTCAAGGAAACGCCGCTCCGCTTCGTCGAGTTGCAGGCGGGCTATTTCACGCAAGGCTATACCGATGCCGAGCGGGAGGCTGGCGTCGAACAGCGGCGTGAGCCCTATGTGGCGATCGGCCTGAACCTCAATGAGTTCCTCGGCGAAGTGCCGGAAGCGCGCGATACGTTGCCCGGGCTGGCCGCCAGCCGCGTCTTCGAATATCTCCAGATCCCCTACACCTATATCCCCACCGCCACGCGCTGAGCCTGGCTCTCCATCAGCCGGTCGGCCAGCGTTTCCATGTCCGTTGCTTCGGCATTGGCGAAGGCGATGCGCAGGTACTGCTCCTGTCCGGGCCCGAACATCGAGCCCGGCAGGCACAGGAGGTCATGCTCGCCGGCCAGGCGCATGGCCACCTGCCTGGCGGTTTCATCCGTGAACGGATGTTTGACATAGGCGAACAGCGCCCCCGAGCTCACAAGCTCATAGCGCAGCCCCGGACGGGCGAAGGCCCTGCGCAGCGCCTCGAGCCGGCCCCGCATCATGGCGAGCTTGCCGCGCTTCCAGTCATCGAGCGAGGCGAGCGCATAGAGCGCGGCGCGCTGCGAGATGTGCGAGGTGCAGATCGCCAGGCAATCCATGATCTTTTCGATCTCGGCCAATATCCGGGGCGACGCGGTGATGGCGCCCACCCGGTAGCCGGTCATCGCATAGACCTTGGAGAAACTGTAGAGATGGACGAACGCCTCGTCCCAGCCGGGTGTGGCGAAGATCGGGTGGGCGGGGGCGGGTCCTTCCCGGAAATCCTTGTAGGTCTCGTCGATGAGCAAGGCGATGCCGTGCCTCCGCGCCAGCTCGAAGAAGCCCTGGATCACCTCCGGCGGATAGATGGCGCCGGTGGGATTGTTCGGCGAGCAGAGCACGATCGCTTTCGTTCGGGCGTCGATGAGCGGGGCCGCGTCTTCGGGATCGGGATGGGTGCGGCCCGCCGCGACGGCGGGAATGAGCCGCGTCTCCAGCCCCAGCATGCCGAGCCACATGGTGTGATTGAAGAAATAGGGCGCCGGGATGATGACGTTGTCGCCCGCCGAGGCGATGGCCATCATCGCCGCCGCAAAGGCCTGGTTGCACCCGGCTGTGACGCAGACATTCTCCGCCGCGACGGCGCCCTGATAATCCGCCGAGAAATGTTTGGCGATGGCGGCGCGCAGGGCTGGAATGCCGAAAATGTCGGTATAGAGCCCGATGCCCGGCTCATGCGCCAGACGGGCGACCTCATCACTGAGCGCTTCGGCGCATGACCAGCTCGGCACCGCCTGGCACAGATTGAGCAGCTTGCGGTTCCGCAAGCCCGGCCTCACCCAGCCCTGCGCCTCGATGATCGGCGGCGCCTCGATCCGGTTGACGGCGGGATTGACGGCATAGGTCATGATGGGGCACCAACATCCTGAAGCAAAACAGCGGATGCGCCGGAACATGCCGGGGGCCGCGTAGAGGTGCAAGCATGAAAGCGATCCGGATCAGCGAAACCGGCGGCCCCGAAGTGATGAAACGCGTGGACGTCGACCTCGCCAGGCCCGGCGCCGGAGAGGTGCGGGTCAATCAGACGGCGATCGGCCTCAACTACATCGACACCTATCACCGCTCCGGGCTCTATCCGGTGGCGCTGCCATCCGGGATCGGGCTCGAGGCGGCGGGCGTGGTCGAGGAGCTGGGCCCTGGCGTCACCGGCCTCGCGGTGGGAGACCGCGTGGCCTATGGCACCGGCCCGAGCGGCGCCTATGCCGAGGCGCGCAACCTGCCGGCGGCCCGGCTCACCAGGCTCCCGGCCTCGATTTCCGATGAGACCGCTGCCGGCATGATGCTGAAGGGCATGACGGTGCGCTATCTGGTGCGGGCCACCTACAAGGTCCAGCCGGGCGACACCATTCTGCTCCATGCCGCGGCGGGCGGCGTCGGCCTGCTGCTCAGCCAGTGGGCCAAGGCGCTGGGCGCCACGGTGATCGGCACGGTCGGATCAGCGGAAAAGATCGCCACGGCGAAAGCCCATGGCTGCGACCATGTGATCAACTATTCCAGCGAGGATACCGTGGCGCGGGTGAAGGAGATCACCGGCGGCAAGGGCGTTCCGGTGGTTTATGACGGCGTGGGGCAGGCGACGCTGCTGACCTCGCTCGACTGCCTCAGGCCGCGCGGACTTCTGGTGAGCTTCGGCAACGCATCGGGTCCCGTGAAGGCGCTGGACCTCGGCCTGCTGTCCGCCAAGGGTTCGCTCTATGTGACGAGGCCCACGCTGATGACCTACACGGCCACCGACGCGGATTTGAAGGAAACCGCCGACGACCTCGTTCAGATGGTGGCCAGCGGCAAGCTGAAGGTGCCGGTGAACCAGCGCTATGCGCTGTCCGACGCGGTGCAGGCGCACCGCGACCTTGAGGCGCGCCGCACCACCGGAACCACGGTCCTGCTTCCATGACGGCTGGCCGGGGCGGGCAGCTTTCGCCCGCGCTGCGCAACATCGAGGAGCTGGCGGCGCGCGGTCAGTTTGCCAGGGCGGAGCCGCTGGCGAGACAGCTGGTGGACGCCAATCCGCTGGCTGCCGCCGCTCATTTCCCGCTGGGCTATGTATTGCAATCCTCGGGACGCTTTGAACTGGCCGAGCCCGCCTTCGCCCGCGCCGTGCCGCTGGACGGACGCAACATCGGCTATCTCCTGAACCATGGACTCTGCCTCCTGTCGATGGGCCGGGTGGCGGAGGCCGCACCGCGCTATGAAGAGGCGCTGGCGCTGGAGCCCAGGAATTATCAGGCATTGTGGCGTCACGGCTCGTTCCAGTCGCGGCTCGGCCACATGGACGCGGCCCTGAAGGATTACGAGACGGCGCTGGCCAGGGCGCCTGAAACGGCGCGCCACGCGATCAGGCTCGATGTTCTGGAAGCCCTGTTCTCGCTGGGGCGGGTGGAGGAAGCCCTGCGGCGCATCGATCGCGAATTCGCCGCAACGCCGTTCAAGGCCCGCTATCTCTGCCTCAGGGCCAGCGCCGGCCGCTACGGGGCGGACTCGGAACTCTGCGGTGACATCGAACGCCTGCTTGCCGCGCCAGGCCACACACCGGAGGAGCGGAGCGACCTGATGATCCGCAAGGGCGTCATGCTGCAGACGAGCGGCCGCCATGACGAGGCCTTCGCCACCATGCTGGCAGCGAAGAAGCTGCTGAGAGCGCCCTCGGTGACGCCCGCCTTCACGGCCGAGGTCGACGCGCGCCTCGCCGCCTTCACGCCGGAGCGGGTTGAAAGGCTCATCGCCCGTCATGGCCGGAGCGGCTTCCGCCCGATCTTCGTGGTCGGCCTGCCGCGCTCGGGCACCACGCTCGCGGCACAGATCCTGTCGGCGCACAGCATGGCCGGCAACGCGGGCGAGCTCGAAACCATGACCTATGCGGCGGCGAGGCTCGCCGATGGCCGTCCGCTGGCGGAAATCGAAAGCACGCTTGAAAAGCAGGGTCAGGCGAAGATCGATGCGATCGCCAGCCTCTACGAGAGGGCGATGCGTTTCGTGGTGCCGGGCAAGCACCGCCCGGTGGACAAGATGCCGCTCAACTTCCGCTTTCTGGCCGAGGCGGCGCTGCTGTATCCGGAAGCCCGCTTCGTCCATTGCGCGCGCCATCCGGCCGACACCTTCATGTCCGCCTTCCAGACGGAGATGAACCCCGCGCATTCCTACAGCTACGATCCGGCCGATTACGCCGCCTATCACCGGCAATACCGCCGCCTGATGGCGCATTGGGAGAGCGCGCTGCCGGGCCGGGTGTTTCAGCTCTCCTACGAGCGGCTGGTGAGCGAACCGGAACCGGTCATCCGGGCCCTGCTGGGTTTTCTGGGGCTTGGCTTCGAGGAGGCCTGCCTCGAGCCGGAGCGCAACCGCGGCGCCGTCACCACCTTCAGCCGCCTGCAGGTGCGCTCCGGGATCAACACGGCGTCCGTGGGGCGCTGGCGGCCTTATGAGACCTATCTGAGGCCGATCCTCGAGAGCATGGACGGGTAACCGGGTTGCTTCCTTCTGCCGTTGCGAAGCAATGGCAGAAGGAGGCACGGCGCGCGCCGGATGAGGGGGTGTTTGCGGTGGCTGGTGGG
>DAISVW010000052.1:0-10971 GCA_036826695.1 Aestuariivirga sp. | reverse complement strand
GGCGAGCAGCTGCTGGCCCAATTCCTGGTGAGCCATTTCGCGGCCACGGAAGCGCAGCGTGACCTTCACCTTGTCGCCTTCCTCGAAGAACCGCCGGACGGCCCGCAGCTTCACGTCGTAGTCATGATCGTCGATCATCGGGCGCATCTTGATCTCCTTGATCTCGATGACCTTCTGCTTCTTGCGCGCCTCGGCGGCCTTCTTCTGTTCCTGGAACTTGAACTTGCCGTAGTCGAGAATCTTGCAAACCGGCGGCTTGGCGTCCGGCGAGATTTCGACGAGATCGAGACTGGCTTCTTCAGCCATCATCAGGGCCTGGCGGACCGGCACGACGCCGATGTTCTGGCCATCGGCACCGATGAGGCGCACGTCGCGGGCCTCGATGCGGTTATTGATCCTGTGTCCTTCTTCCTTTTGCGGGGGGGCGGCTCCGCGGCTTAACGGCCTCCTGGGTGGAATGCTCAACTGGGCTTCGGCTCCTGTGTTCGGGGATGGCGCGGTTGCTCCAGCGCCCCGGTTTCGTTGCGATTGCTATAGACATTGATTGGGGCGCCCGCGTCAAGCACCTAGCGCCTGGCGTCTGGCACCGCGGCGGCCGCGGCGGAGTTCCGCCGCCCGGTCCGGCAGGCGAATGCGAAACACCGTTCCGGCGGGGCCGGTCTCCGCAACCGTGATGTCGCCGCCATGGGCGCGCACCAGTTCCGCCGCGATGGCGAGGCCAAGGCCGACGCCACCGGACTTGGCGGCGCTCTGGAAGGCCTCGAACAGCCGCCCCCGCACCTTTGGGGGAATGCCGGGGCCATTGTCGGCGATCTCGATCACCGTCACGCTGGCCTCCCGCCAGGCCTTGAGCGTTACCCGGCCATCCGCCCCGTTGTTCTCCGCTGGCGGGCGCGCATCGACCGCCTGGATCGCGTTGCGCATGAGATTGGTGAGAATGCGCATCATCTGTTCGCGGTCGGCGTCGACCGGCAGGTCCGCCGGCACCTGGTTGAACAGCACGGTGCGATCGGAAGCCTGGAGCACTTCGGCGTCGATGACCTCGTCGGCGAGGTCCTTCAGCCTGAAAACCTCGCGCGCCGGGGGTGGTTCCTCGGCGCGGCCGAACCGCAGCGTCTGCGAGAGGAAGGAAATGGCGCGGTCGAGGCTGGCGATCAGCTTCGGCGCGAAGCGCTTCACGGTCGGGTCTTCGGCCGCCGTCAGCCGGTCGGAGATCAGCTGGGCGGACGAAAGCATGTTGCGCAGATCGTGGCTGACTTTCGAGACCGCCAGACCCAGGGCTGCGAGCCGCGTCTTCTGCTGCAGCATGGCCTGCAGTTCGGATTGCAGTCCGTGGAGTTCGCGCTCCGCCATGCCGATCTCGTCGCGGCGCGGGGATGGCGCGATGATCCGCGAGCGGTCCTCGGGGTTCTCGCGAAACGACACCATGTTGCGGGTGATGCGCTTGATCGGCCGCAGCAGCACGACATGAAGCGCCGCGAACACCAGCCCCGCGACGATGCCCGAAAGGATGAGCGACAGAATCAGGATGTTGACGCCGAAGCGCAGCATCGCGGCGCGCAGATGCGACTCATGGAGCGTCACCGCGATCACGCCACTGCCCATGCTGGGCGGGGTGTCGGTGATGGTGATCGCCCGCTCGCCAGACCGCAGCATCACCGCGAAGGCATCGGCGATCGCCGGCAGCCACCTTATCTCCCGGAGATCATAAGTGGCGGCAGTCAACGTGCCGGGATCGCTCTGGAGCGTCAGTTGCCGCTCCTCGCCGCGATCGAGCGACACGGCGATCACTCCGGCGCCTGTCAGGATTTCATTGCGCAGATCGTCGGCGACGATCCGGCCAGGCGCTGCCGCTGCGGCCAGCACTGCCGTCTCGGCCTGCGTGACCCGTCCCTTCAGCCACTGGATGCGGAAATTGGCGATCGAGGGCAGGAAGATCAGCACCTCGCCCAGCATCACGAAGGCGATGGTCAGCGCCAGCAACTTGCCCGACAGGCCGCGCAGGAGGCTCGGGCCGTTCAGCAATGGCTTTGCGGAATCTTCGTCGGTCATGGCCGGAACTTGTTGATGAAAGCTATTACGTTTCGCACCCGGGGGCTGGATGCAAGGTCTGCGAAATATTCCATAGCGGCGCGTTTCCCGGCCTCGCCGCGGGTCGGATAGGGAAGCACCGGCCTCACCATGGCGCTGATCCCGAGGCCGCGGTCCAGGGCAAGGAGCCAGGGCTGGATGAGTTCTCCTGCCCCGGGGCCGGCGATACCAGCGCCGAGGATCAGGCCGCGCCGGCCGGTCACGATCTTGATCAGCCCATCGGTGCTGGCTTCCGTCCGGGCCCGGTCATTGCTGGCGAACGGCCAGCGCAGCACGCGCACCGATGCGCCATGGCGGGCGCGGGCTTCCGCTTCGGTGAGGCCGGCCTGCGCCAGTTCCGGCTCGGTATATGTGACATGCGGAATGACGGCGCTGGCGCGTGCCGGAAGGCCGAACAGCGCGTTGCGGATGACGATCCCCGCCTGGTAGCCCGCCTCATGGGTGAAGCGTCCGCCCGCCACATCGCCCACCGCATAGACCCGGCGGTTGGAGGTGCGCAGCCCTTTGTCGACGGTGATCCCGGCGGTGGTGAAGGCTACCCCCGCTTTCTCCAGATCGAGGCCCTCGATATTGGGGCGCCGCCCGGCGGCCACCAGCAGATGCGAGCCCGCGCGACTGCGCCCATCGCCGGTCTCCAGCACAATGCCATCATCGCGGCGGGAAACCCGGGTGGCGGCGGTGCCCGGCAGAATGTCCACGCCCTCCGATCTGAGCTGCTGCAAGACGATCTCCGCAAGCTCCGGATCGTCGCGTGACAGCGGCTGGCCCGCTTCGATGACGCTCACCCGCGCCCCAAGCCGCCGGAAGGCCTGCGCCATTTCCAGTCCCACCGGGCCAGCGCCCAGGATCAGCAGATGCGGCGGCAGCACGGTGTTTTCGAACAAGGTTTCGTTGGTGAGATACGGCACATCGGCAAGGCCGGGAACCGGTGGCACGAGGGGGCGGGAGCCGGTGGCGATGACCACGCGCCTGGCGCTGAACACCTGTCCCGCCGTCTCCAGCCGCCGCGTGTCGAGAAAGCGTGCTGCGCCGCGCACCACCCGCACGCCCAGCGACTCGAAGCGCTCCACGCTGTCATGCGGGGCGATGGCCGCGATGGCGCCCCGCACATGCGCCATCACTGCCGCGAAATCGATCCGGGGCTCTGCGGCCGCAATGCCGAAGCGATGCGCCTCACGCATCGCCTGCGCCTGTTTCGCCGCCGCCAGCAGCGCCTTCGACGGCACGCAGCCGCTGTTCAGGCATTCGCCGCCCATCTCTCCCTTTTCGAACAGCACCACATTCTGGCCGAAGCGCGCCGCGGCGGCGGCCACCGAGAGGCCGCCGGAGCCGCCGCCGATCACTGCCAGGTCGTAGCGCTCCTCGCTCATGCGGCGCGCCCCCGCCAGCGCCGCAACACGAGCGGCAGCAGGGCGATGAGGCCGAGCCCTGCGAAGCCCCAGGCGAGTTCCGGCGACAGCAGCGCCGAAGGCTCGAGCGAGAGTTGGCAGGCCTCACCCTTGCCGGCGGCGCGGCAGGCCTGATAGGCGGCGAGCTGGGCATCGATCGTCTTGTCGAGGCCGGCGCCGACCAGCGAGAAAGCAACCGAGCCAGGAACGATGCCGATGGCGGTCGCGGCAATGAACGTGCCGAGCGGCATGCGGCTTAAGCCCGCCACCGCATTCACCGCCCAGAACGGAAACACCGGCGTCAGCCGCAGGAACAGGAGCAGGCTGAAGCCGTTCTCCGCGAAGCCTGTCGAGAGGCGCTTCATGAAGGGGCCTGCCCGCTCGGCCAGGACCGCGCCGAACGATGTCTTGACGGCGCTGAACACGATGACCGAACCGGCCACCGCCGCCACGATGGTCGCGGGAACGCTCAGCATCCAGCCGAACAGCAGCCCGCCGGCAATGCTCAGCGCCGCGGCCACCGGCAGCGAGAGGGCCACCACCGCGACGTAGAGCAGCATGTAACAGCCGAGTGCCAGAAGCGTCTGACCCTCAACCCAGTGCTTCAGGGCGTCGCGGTGTTCGGCGAGCGCGGTCAGGGAAAGAAAGCGATGGAGCCCCAGCGTATAGCCGGCCAGGGCCAGCAGCAGCAGCGCTGCAACCGGCAGCCAGCGGCGGAGACCGGGGCCGGGAAGCGGCGAGGCGATGTGGCGGGGGTCCAGCATGGATGATCCTGCTCCTTTGGACTATCGGCGGCCACGGCGATAGGGGGTGTCACGCAGGCGTGAGCCTCGATCACGGACCCGGCACCGCGTTGACTTCCCGGCGCAATTCGCTCATAAGCCCCCCGATGAAATCGCCCACGGTTGCCGCAGAGGCCCGCCGGGCAACCTGCCATTCTAAGGCATCTATTTGATATAATTGGCCAATCGGCCCAGAACGGAGTGACGAACGTGAAGCGCACCTATCAGCCCTCCAAGCTTGTCCGCAAGCGCCGCCATGGCTTCCGCGCGCGGATGGCGACGGTGGGCGGACGCAATGTTCTCGCCCGCCGCCGGGCCAAGGGCCGCAAGCGCCTCTCGGCCTGACCGCATCATGGAACGCCTGAAGCGACGGCAGGATTTTATTGCCGCCGCCAGGGCGCAGCATGCGGCCTTGCCCGGCATGGTGGTGCAGATGCGCAGCCGGGGTGACGAAGGCCCGCCGCGTGTCGGCTTCACGACAACCAAGAAGCTCGGCAACGCCGTGGTGCGCAACCGTATCCGGCGGCGCTTGCGGGAGGTGGCGCGGCTGCGCCTCGCGGGGCTTGCCCGCCCCGGCCATGATTATGTGCTGATTGGCCGCGACAAAAGCCTCGACCGGCCCTTTTCCCAGCTTGAAAACGACCTTACCTCAGCCATCCAGCGTTTGCACCGCGCCGTAACTCCGCCGGCCGACAAGGATAGATGATGAAATACGACAACAAGAATTTCCTTCTTGCCATCGTCCTGTCGATGCTGATCATTTTCGGCTGGCAGTATTTCTATGCCATGCCGCTGCAGAAGAAGCTCGGCTCGCAAACGGAAACTGCCCAGTCCCAGCAGGGCGCTGGCAATCAGACGGCGCCCGCAAGCGGCGCCAATGTGCCGGGAACGGCGGCCAGCGCCGGGGTGATCAACCGCGATGAAGCGCTGGCTGCGGCACCACGGCTCAAGATCGAAACGCCCTTCGTATCCGGCTCGATCAATCTCAGGGGCGCCGCCTTCGACGACCTGCATCTGATCCGCTACCGCGAGACCATCGATCCCACGAGCCCGACCATCACTTTCCTGTCGCCGAGCGGCACGCCCAGCGCGCTGTTCGCGGAACAGGGCATGGTGCCAGCCACCGGCACCCTTGCGAAGCTTCCCGATCCGGCAACGGTGTGGTCGGCTCCCGCCGGTGCGGTATTGCGCGAAGACAGCCCCGTCACCCTCACCTGGGACAATGGCGAGGGGCTCATCTTCACCCGCAAGATCGAAGTGAGCGACGAATATCTGTTCACCGTCACCCAGACGGTCGAGAACAGGTCGCAGGCGCCGGTCGCCCTCATTCCCTACGCCCGCATCCAGCGCCAGGATACGCCGGTGGTGGCGGGCTACTGGGTGTTCTTCGAAGGCATGCTCGGCTGGCTCGACGGCAGCCTGCGGGAAATCCACTATTCCGACGTCGCCGAGCAGCAGGAACCGGAAAAGGCCGATACGACGGGTGGCTGGCTGGGCTTCACCGACAAATACTGGGCCGCCGCCGTCATTCCGGACCAGACGATGCCGGTAACGGCCAGCTTCCTGCACCGCAAGCTTGATGGCCGCGATCTCTATCAGACCGATTTCCTTGCCCGCGACGCGCTGGTTGTTCAGCCAGGGCAAAGCGTCTCGCACACCGACCGGCTGTTCGCCGGCGCCAAGGTGGTGAGCACCATCAACGCCATCGAAACCCGGCACCAGATCCAGGGCTTCAACTACATGATCGACTGGGGCTGGTTCTATTTCCTGACCAAGCCGTTCTTCTATCTGCTGGACTGGATCAAGGGTCTGGTCGGCAATTTCGGCGTCGCCATCCTCATCGCCACCGTGCTGGTCAAGCTTGCGGTGTTCCCGCTGGCCAACAAGTCCTACGCCTCGATGAGCAAGATGAAGAAGCTGCAGCCGGAAATGGAGCGGCTGAAGAAGGAATTCCCGGACGACCGGATGAAGCAGCAGCAGGGAATGATGGAACTCTACAAGCGCGAGAAAGTCTCGCCCCTGTCGGGCTGCCTGCCCGTGCTGGTGCAGATTCCGATCTTCTTCGCGCTCTACAAGGTGATCCTGACCTCGATCGAACTCCGCCATGCGCCGTTCTTCGGCTGGATTCATGATCTCTCGGCGCCCGATCCGACAAGTCTCTTCAATCTCTTCGGCCTCATTCCATGGACTCCGCCGCTGATGCTGATGATCGGCATCTGGCCGATCATCATGGGCATCACCATGTGGCTGCAGATGCGCCTGAACCCGACCCCGCCCGATCCCATTCAGGCGAGCCTGTTCAACTGGATGCCGGTGATCTTCACCTTCATGCTGGGAAGCTTCCCGGTGGGGCTCGTCATCTACTGGGCGTGGAGCAACACGCTGTCGATCCTGCAGCAGTCCTACATCATGAAGCGGCATGGCGTGGAGATCGACTTCTTCGGCAACATCCGCGACAGCCTGCCTTTTCTCAAGAAGAAGCCGGCCAGTTGAGCGAGCGCTTTACGGCCGACCAGATCGCCGCGGGCCGCCGCCTGTTCGGCGGCCCGAGCCGTTTCGTGATGGGGGCGGCGCGGCTTGAGCATTTGCCGCCCGCCAGCAGTGTGGAGATCGCCGTCGCCGGGCGGTCGAACGCCGGTAAGTCTTCGCTCATCAACGCGCTCACCGGCGTCAACGGCCTGGCCCGCGCCTCCAACACGCCGGGCCGCACCCGCGAGCTCAACTTCTTCGATGTGAACGGCCGACTCGCCCTGGTCGACATGCCGGGCTACGGCTTCGCCAAGGCGCCGAAATCCGAGGTAAAGGCGTGGCAGGCGGTGCTCAGGGGCTATTTGCGCGGGCGGCCAGGCCTGACGCGCGCCTTCGTGGTGATCGACGCGCGCCACGGCATCCTCAAGGCTGACGCGGACATGCTCGACCTGCTGGACGAAGCCGCCGTCACCTATCAGATCGTGTTGACCAAGGCTGACAAGATCACGCCCGCCGAACTGGCCAAGGTAACAGCCAAGGTGGCGGCTGCGTTGAAAAAGCACCCGGCCGCCTTTCCGGAGATCCATGCCACCTCGAGTGTCACCGGCGCCGGCATTCCGGAACTGCGGGCGGAGATCGCCGGCCTCGCCGGGACCCTTTGAAAACGGCGGCGTTGTCCTGTAAGGCGCTGGGGCCTTATCTCGCAGGGGAAGACTTTCATGGACGATCTCGCCACCACCGCCAGAATCCTGTCGGAGGCGCTGCCCTTCCTGCAGCGCTATGACGACCAGATCATCGTGGTGAAGTATGGTGGTCACGCCATGATCGACCAGGCCCTGGCCCAGCGCTTTGCCCGCGATATCGTGATGCTCAAGGTCTGTGGGTTGAACCCCGTGGTGGTTCACGGCGGCGGCCCGCAGATCAACCGCATGCTGGACAAGCTCGACGTGAAGCCTGAATTCCGCGAGGGTCTGAGAGTGACCGACGCGGCCACCATGGAAGTGGTCGAAATGGTTCTTGCCGGGGCCATCAACAAGTCGATCGTCGCCTCGATCCAGCAGGCGGGCGGGCGCGCGGTGGGCATTTCCGGCAAGGATGGCAACCTGATGATCGCCGAGCGGCTCACCAAGAAGAAGACTGACCCCGTGACCGGCCAGACCGTGGAGATCGACTTCGGCTTTGTCGGCGAACCGGTCCGCGTCAACACCGAGATCCTTCACACCATCATGAAGAGTGACGCCATTCCGGTGATTGCCCCGGTGGGCGTGGGCCGCGACGGCGAGACCTTCAACGTCAATGCCGATACCGCGGCGGGCGCCGTCGCCACGGCGCTCAGCGCCAAGCGCCTGCTGCTGTTGACCGATGTTGCGGGCGTGCTCGACAAGGACAAGCAGCTGATCAGCGAACTCGCCGTCGAGGATCTGCCGAAGCTCATTGCCGACGGCACCATCACCGGCGGCATGATCCCCAAGGTCGAGAGTGCGGCGGCGGTGGTCGAATCGGGCGTCGAGGGCGTGATCATCCTCGATGGCCGGGTGCCGCATTCGGTGCTGCTCGAACTGCTGACGCCGCATGGCGTCGGCACGCGCATCTCGCGGGCCGGCGCATGAGAGGTTTCTCGCACGTCGACACCTGGGTGTTCGACCTCGACAATACGCTCTATCCGGCGTCCTGCCGCCTGTTCGACCAGATCGACGTCAAGATGGGCGAGTTCGTGTCGCAGCTCCTCGGCGTCGAACCGGCGGAAGCCAGGCGCCGCCAGAAGGAAATGTTCTACAGGCATGGCACCACGCTGCGCGGGCTGATGACCGAGCATGGCGTCACGCCGGACGACTTCCTCGGCTATGTCCATGACATCGACCATTCCGCGGTGCCGCCTGACCGGCAGCTCGACGAGGCCCTTCATGCGCTCCCCGGCCGCAAGCTGATCTTCACCAACGGCACCGTGGCGCATGCCGAAAAGGTTCTCGCCCGCATCGGTATCACCCATCATTTCGGCGATATCTTCGACATCGTGCATGCCGACTTCATCCCGAAGCCCGAAATGGAACCCTATCGCAAGTTCGTGCGCCAGACCGGTATCCAGCCCGGGACGTCAGCGATGTTCGAGGACATCGCCCGCAACCTGCTGGCCCCGCATGAGCTGGGTATGACCACCGTGCTGGTCACCAGCCCCGAAAATCATGATGCCGCGCATCTCAACCGCGCTACCGGCGAGGAGCACATCCACCATGTTACCGGCGATCTCGCCGGATTTCTCTCCGGCCTCGCCGCGGAGCTGAAACGGAACTAGTCCTTGGCGCGCTCGACGTAAGAACCGTCCTCGGTCGCCACCACGATGCGGGTGCCCGATACGATGTGCGGCGGCACCATGGTGCGCACGCCGTTGGACAGCACCGCCGGCTTGAACGACGACGAGGCGGTCTGGTTCTTGATCGCCGGTTCGGTCTCGATGATTTCCAGCGTCACGCGCTGCGGCAGTTCGATCGAGATCGGCGTGCCGTTGAACAGGGCGATCTGGCATTCCATGCCTTCCTGCAGGAATGGCGCCGACTCGCCCAGCATGTCGCCCGAGACCGTGATCTGCTCGAAGTTCTCGGGGTTCATGAACACGTAGTTCTCGCCGTCCTGATAGAGGTAGGAGTGGGTGATGGTCTCGACGAAGGCGCGTTCCAGTGGGTCAGTGGTCTTGTAGCGCACCACCGTCTTCACGCCGTCGGAAATGCGCCGCATGTCGATCGTGGTGGTGGGTGTGCCCTTGCCGGGATGCATCGATTCAGCCTTGAGCACGACGTAAAGCTTGCCGTCCTCGTGTTCAATGACATTGCCCTTGCGGACACCGCTTGCGATTACCTTGACCACGTCTCACACTCGTTTCTGATGAATTGCCGGATTGGATTGCGCGCGGTATTAGCAGCGGCCATTCCATAAGCCAACCCCCCAGGGAGACTCCAGACTTGGCCCCCGCCGATTCCCGCTGGTTCTCGCCCGGCCGCCATGCCGACCGCCGCCCCTTTCTGCTGGCGAGGAACCGCATCACGGCGGCCATCCGGGCGTGGTTCGCGGCCCATGACTTCACCGAGGTCGACTGTGCGGCCCTCGCGGTCTCGCCCGGCAACGAGGCGCATTTGCATGGGTTTGCCACCGTGCTCATCCAGACGGACGGTTCGCGTCTCGCGCGCTATCTCCACACTTCGCCGGAATTCGCCTGCAAGAAGCTGCTGGCCGCCGGAGAGACGCAGATCTTCAACCTCGGCCATGTCTGGCGCAACCGCGAGCGCACCCCGCTGCATGCGCCGGAATTCACCATGCTCGAATGGTATCGCAGCGGCGAGGCGTATCGCGCCGTCATCGAGGATACGCTGGCGCTGGTGCGGCTGGCGGCGGAGACCGCCGGCACGGAACTGTTCCGCTGGCGGGGCCGCGAGGCAGCGCCCTTCGCCGCGGCCGAGTGGCTGACCGTCAACGAAGCCTTCAAGCGGCATGCCGGCATCGATCTGCTGGCCACCGTTGCGGCGGAAGGCACGCCAGATCGCGAAGCGTTGGCGCGGGCCTCGCCCGTGGCCTTCGGCAAGGCCGAGTCATGGTCGGACATCTTCAGCCGCATCCTGGTCGAGAAGGTGGAGCCGCAGCTCGGCAACGGCCGGCTGACCGTGCTCTACGAGTATCCAGTCGCCGAGGCGGCGCTGGCCCGGGTGAGCGCCGCCGATCCGCGTGTCGCCGAGCGCTTTGAGCTCTATGCCTGCGGCGTCGAACTCGCCAATGGCTTCGGCGAACTGACCGACCCCGCCGAGCAGCGCCGGCGCTTCCTTGCCGAGATGGATGTCAAGCAGCAGGTCTATGGCGAGCGCTACCCGATCGACGAGGAGCTGCTCGAAGCCCTGGCCCACATGCCACCGGCGGCCGGCGTGGCGCTGGGTCTCGACCGGCTGGTGATGCTCGCGGCGGGCGCCACCAGCATCGATCAGGTGCTGTGGACGCCTGTCCCGTGATCAAGCATGCTCAGCTTCCGGGGCGTTTTCTGTGCCGCGTTGCCACTGTGATGTCTCCTGGCCCTCACATGGTGATGCCGGGAAGCCGCAGGCCCTGTTCTCTGGCGCAGGCCACCGCGTCCGCATAGCCCGCGTCGGCGTGGCGCATCACGCCTGAGCCGGGGTCGTTCCACAGCACGCGTTCGAGGCGGCGGGCGGAGTCATCCGTGCCGTCGGCCACGCTCACCATGCCGGCGTGCTGCGAATAGC
>DAISVW010000051.1:0-11063 GCA_036826695.1 Aestuariivirga sp. | reverse complement strand
TATGGTGGAGCCTGCAGCATCGACCAGTTCTTCCTGTGGCGGCCGCTGCGCGACATGACAAATCACGATACGCCGGTGAAAGGCCTCTACCATATCGGTGCTTCCACCCACCCCGGCCCTGGCCTTGGCGGCGGGTCCGGTTTCCTGCTGGCGAACAGCCTTTCGTGACCGGCCGGGGCTCTACATGTCCCGGATGGTCTTCAGCACGCCGTCGAGCGCCGCGCCGTCTTCGTCCTTGAGAGCGGCGGCGATCAGGCGGTCCATCCATGCGCCACCGTCGGCGCGAGGCTCGAGCAGCGGCACGGCCGAAAGCACACGGTCAAACTTCGACAGTCCCCGGGCATGAGTGTCGGAATAGCCTTTTACCAGCCGCCTTGCCGCGAGAACCGCCCGGGCAAGGTCATAGTTTCGCGGCAGCGTGCCAGTCGCCAGTCCGAGCCAATGGTCGAGATGCCGCGTCTCGTTGTCATGGCGCAACAGCTTGCGCCGCCAGCGCCGCAATCCGCTCACCATATAGAGCTGGAGAAATCCGCCCAGCTTCGACGTCTCGATCCGGCGGCCATGATTCACACGGGCGTCGATGAAGGCCATCAGACGAGGTCTCGCGGCAACCCACCGCCCAAGGTGCGCGGGAAACAGGCTCACGAACTCCTCGGCGCGCGGATGGGTGAATTCGGTGATGTAGAGCGGATCCTCACCCGCCTTCATCTCCCCGGCGATCCGCGCGAAGCGGGCCGCACGCGTCTTGAGATCGGCAACGCGGATCGCATCGTCATAGGCCATGGCATTGGCCAGATGTTTGGCGGCTGCAGCGGTGAAACCGAAGGCTTGGGTGGCGCCCCCATGCACGGCATCGCTTGCGCCAAGCACCGCGAGACGGTCGAGATATTCATCACCGTAGGCCAGATCCTGAAAGTCAACGGCACGCCTGAAGCCCGCCAGCGCCAGCGTCTGCGCTTCCAGTGGCAATGCCCGCAGCCTGGCCAGCCGCTGATCGAGCGCGGCTGAACCGAGACTCTCCGGCAAGCCCGAGACGGGCGGGCGCGGCTTGCCGGTGACCAGCGGAAGATCGTTGCGGTCAGCCTCGGCAAAACCCCTGGCAAACCCGGCGAGCGATGCGGCAGCACCCTTGCCGCCGGCGGCGATCACTGCCTCGAAACTCTGGCGCGGGAATGGCAGCGCCGCTGCCCCGGCCAGCGCGCCGAACAGTGGCGCCGAGATGACGGTCGCGTTATCCCGCGCCGCCTGTTCCATATCGAAGGCGATCACCCGGCGTGCCGCAATGCCCGCCGCGGCGTTGACCGTCCGCGGATCGGCGATCGACTCGCCGGGCTTTTCTTTCTCCGCCACGGCATAGGCGCGGTGGGTGGAGGCAATGAGGAGCGTCCTCTCGGGCGTCGCAAGGCCGCGCAGAATCGACCGTCCCGCCTCCATCAACTCAGCCGCGATCACCACATCGACATCGCCTGGCGTCGGCATCAGCGCCAGAACCGGCGTCTGCCCCCCGCGCGGCGGCAGCATCTCGATGTAGTAGAGCGTGGCGCCCGTGCGCTGGGCCACGCCCGGCACGGATGTCGACTGGGCGTGCCAGCCGTTCTCCTCCGCCACGGCGACGATCCAGTCGGTCAATACCCCGCCGCCCTGCCCGCCCATCGCGACGATGGCGATCGACAGCGGGTTCTCGCGCGCGGCCTGCTGATCGAACATCAGGCCGGCGCCCGGCTCGACAGCAACCTCCGCCGCTCGCGCCGCCGCTGGAGAAAGGCGATCGTGGACGCCCGGACACGGCTCTTCAGACGCTCCCAGGACGAGGCATTCCTCAGTACATCGGCGCGATAGAAGGAGGGGCAGAGCACCGCGGCATCCGCCACATCGCCGCAGTTGCCGCAAGCGACACAGCTATTGTCGATTGCCGCCACGGGATCATCGCGCAGCGGATCGTCGAGATGCTTCACCGTCAGCGAGGGGCACCCCGAAAGCCTGATGCAGGCATGATCGCCCGTGCAGATATCCTCGTCGACGCCGAAGCGCTGGCGCAGCACCGGCTCGCCGGCCTTCTCGGCCTTGTCCATCAGCGGCTTCACGCGGCGCTGTTTGTTGAGCATGCATTCCGAGGAAGCGACGATGATCTTGGGGCCTGGCTCGCCCGTCGTCAGCGCCTCGCGCAAGGTGTCACGCATCCTGGCGACGTCGTAGGTGCGGTCGATCTGGCGCACCCATTTCGCACCCAGGCCCTTCACCGCGTCGGTAATCGAGTTGTTGGTGGCCCGCTTGCTGTTCAGGGCACGGGAGGACGGAATATCCTGTCCGCCCGTGGCGGCGGAATAATGATTGTCGACGATCAGCATGACCCCGTCATGCTTGTTGAAGACAGCATTGCCCACCGATGAGGCGAGCCCGTTGTGCCAGAAGCCGCCGTCGCCCATGACTGAGATCACGCGCTTTTCAGCCTTCACATTGAAGGCGGACGCCGCGGCGGGCCCCAGGCCATAGCCCATGGTGGTAGCGCCGATGTTGAACGGCGGCAGGATGGAAAACAGATGGCAGCCAATGTCGGCCGAGACATGATGCGGACCCAGTTCCTTCTCGACCAGTTTCATTGCCGCAAAGATCGGCCGTTCCGGACAGCCGGTGCAGAAGCCGGGCGGGCGCGGCGGTACGGCAGACGCCAGCGCCTGTACCTCTCGGCTGTTCAGCACCGCCGAGGGATCGGGAAGCGGTGGGCGGTTGCCGAGCAGGCGCGGCGCATGTTTCTCGAGAAAGCCGAGGAGGCTCTTCTGCATCACCACGGCGGTGTATTCCCCGGCCATGGGGAACACGTCCTTGCCGGCGATGCGGGTGCCGATGTCCCGCCGCCTCAGCATCGTGTTGAGAGCCTGTTCGATGAATTCGGGCTGGCCTTCCTCGACGACGACGACCGCCGATTTTCCCGCGCAGAAGGAGATCACCTCTTCCTCAACCAGCGGATAGGTGACGTTCAGCACATAGAGCGGCACCCGGGTGTTGCCATAGGCATCGGACAGTCCAAGCTGCTGCAGCGCGCGGATCACCCCGTTATACATGCCGCCTTGCAGGATGATCCCGACATCGGCATCCTGCGGGCCGAAGAACTCGTTCAGCGCCTGCTCCCGGATGAAGTTCACCGCCGCAGGCCAGCGCTTCTCAACTTTCAGCTTCTCGTGAATGAAAGAGGCGGGCGGCAGCACGATACGGTTCACGTCGCGCACCGGGTTTTCCAGCGCCTGCTTCAGCGTGAAGGACGGCTTACGGTTATCCTTGGCCATGAAACGCCCATGCACATGGCAGCCGCGGATGCGCACTTCGACCATCACCGGCGTGTTCGAGGCCTCCGAAAGCTCGAATGACTTCTCGACCATCCGCACCATCACGGCGAGATCCGGCCGCGGATCGACAAGCCAGATCTGCGATTTCATGGCGAAGGCGTGGCTCCGTTCCTGCATGATCGAGGAGCCTTCGCCGTAATCCTCGCCGATGATGATGACCGCGCCGCCATTGACGCCGCCAGAGGAAAGATTGGACAGGGCGTCACTGGCCACATTGGTGCCTGCGGTGGATTTCCAGGTGACGGCGCCGCGGATCGGATACATGACGGAGGCCGAAAGCATGGCGGCCGCCGTCGCCTCGGATGCCGAGGATTCGAAATGAACGCCAAGTTCCGCCATGTAGTCGGAGGCGTCCGCCAGCACGTCCATCAGATGCGAGATCGGCGAGCCCTGATAGCCACCGACATAGGAGACGCCCGACTGGAGCAGCGCCTTGGTAATCGCAAGGATGCCCTCGCCGCGGAACTCCTGCCCCGCGCCGAGGCGCAGATCCTCAACTTCACGCGCAAATGACCGCTCAGCCATGTTCCGTTTCGACGACTCTTACAAGAATTCACATACCATGAGAGGAATGGCCTGAAACCATGCCGCAAAGATCAATAGTGATCTGCGAGCCCGGAATTTGCAACCATTATTGGCTAAGTCCGGGGCGCGGAGACCGCTTGAACCTTCCTCGCCGATTGGCCCGGATTTCAGGCGAAAAATGCACTTGAATATTTCTTCCCCCGAGGCCCAAAATGAACCCGATGCCGCTGCAAGAACGAGCGGACGGGTAAGAGGGAGGACTTTCATGACCATTCTATCGAGACGCCAGCTGCTTCAGCTGGGAGCAGCCGGACTGCTCGTCGGCAATGGCCTTGCGATCGGGGCCGCGCATGCCGACGGCGGCACGGTGACCATCGCCTACAACGTCAACCTCCCCTCCTGGGACCCGCCCACCGGGCTTTCGGCGGTGAACCCGACGATCCAGGAGATCTACCGCTCGGTGTTCGATCAGTTCATCGGCCAGAAGCCATCGCTCGAGTTTCAGCCCGGACTGCTCACCGAGTGGGGCTGGAGCGATGACAAGAAACAGGTCTGGATGAACGTCCGCGAGGGCGTGAAATGGCATGACGGTTCGCCTTTCACGGCCGAGGACGTTGTCTGGTCGCTTGAGCGCGCCGGCAAGATGGACGGCGGCAACCCGATCGCCTTCATCTGGTCGAAGATCGGCAACTTCAAGATCGACGGCAACAAGATCACCGCCGACGTGCTGCAATTCGAGCCAACACTGTTCAAGTGGATGGCCTTCCTCACCGGCTATGTGATGCCGAAGGCCTATTTTGAAAAGGTCGGCGCGGAAGGCTTCGAGGCCAAACCCATCGGCACCGGCCCCTATATGGTCGATCAGTTCGAGCGCAATGCGTTTGTGCGCCTCAAGGCCAACCCGGACTATTGGGGCGGCAAGCCGGCCTTCGAGACCGTGGTGTTCAAATTCGTGCCCGATGCCACGAGCCGGGTGGCCGAAATCGAGTCCGGTTCATCCGACGTCACGGTCGACGTGCCCTTCGAGGAATATGACCGCCTCAAGGGCAAGGATGGCCTCTCGGGCGTGGTGACGCCGGTCTCCGACATCGGCATGATCTTCCTCAACAACGACGGCCCGATGCTTGACAAGAATGTGCGCATGGCGGCCGCCATGTCGATCGACAAGAAGGCCATCGCCGACAGGCTGCTGCGCGGCTACGCAACGCCGATCAGCACCCTGCAGGCGCCGGAATACACGGCCTTCGATCCGTCGAGCGTGGTGGCCTACGAACCCGACAAGGCCGCGGAGCTGCTCAAGGCCTCGGGCTTTGGCCCCGACAATCCGGTGAAGTTCAAGATCCAGACAACACGCGGCCTGAAGCCGAAGGACTACGAGATGGTGCAGGCCATCGTCGGCATGTGGCGCAAGGTTGGCATCGAGGCGGAGATCGAAGTCTACGAAGTCGCCAAGCACTTCGAACTGCGCGCCGCCGACCAGCTGGCGCCTGCCGCCTTCTACAACTGGGGCAATGCGATCGGCGACCCCACCACATCGACCGGCTTTGCCATGTTCGGTCCCAGTCCGCACTCGGTCTGGAACACCGACGATCTCGACGGCATGATCGGGCCGCTGTGGGGCGAGGCTGACGAGGCCAAGCGCATCGACGGCTGGAAGGCGGTCGACAAATACATCGCCGAGAACGCCTATGTGATCCCGCTGATCCAGTATCAGCAGCCGATCCTGTTCAAGAACACGGTCAAGGTGACGCCGAACGTGGCCGGCTCGCCGGAGCCGGCACAGATGTCGCCGGCCTGACGCCACACCGCAAAGCCGCGAGGCCCGGTTTCACCGGGCCTCGACGTTTGCGGGGCCGCCGATGCCGCTCGCCCTGATCATATCGCGCGCCCTCTCCGCCATCGCCACCCTGCTCGGCGTCATGGTGGTGGTGTTTGTGCTGGTGCGCGTGGTCCCGGGTGACCCGATCGCCATGATGATCGCGCCGGGGGCCTCGGAGGCGGACATCGCGGCGCTTCGGGCCCATTACGGGCTCGATCTGCCGGTCTGGGAGCAATTCCTGATCTGGTTCCGGCAGGTGCTGGGCGGCAATCTGGGCACCTCGATTTCAATGAAGCAGAATGTGCTGACGATCATCGCCGACCGGCTTCCCGCTACGCTCGAGCTGGCCGGGCTCGCCCTGGTGATGGCGGTGCTGCTCGGCGGGTGCATCGCCCTGTTGTCGACCGCCTGGCGCGGCACTCTTGTTGAAAGGCTGATCGACGGTTTCAACGGCATCATGCTGGCGGTGCCTGATTTCATCTGGGGTCTCACGTTCGTGTTGCTGCTTGGCGTCGTGGTGCCGCTGTTTCCGATTTCGGGGCGAAGCGATCCGTCCGTCGACCCAGGGCTTTCATCGCAATTCTTTCTGCTCGAGGGGCTGCTGCGCGGCAGGTTCGCCTTTGTCTGGGATGTATTCCGCCACATGCTTCTTCCGGCCTGCGCCATCGCCTTTCCGCTGGCTGCCGTCATCGGCCGGGTGCTCAAGAACACCATGGCGGACGTGATGGTGCAGGACTATATCCTGCTGGCCCGCATCAAGGGTCTCTCGCGCCTGCGCATCCTTCTGCAGGAGGCGCTGCGCAACGCGGCCGTTCCGGCGCTTGCCCTCACCGGCGTTCAATTCACCTTCCTGATCGGCGGTACGGTGATCACCGAGCGGATATTCTCCTATCCCGGCATCGGCAATCTGGCGATCGACGCGGTGATCAACCGTGACCTGCCGCTGATCCAGGGCCTGGTTCTCACCTTCGGCGTGATCTTCATCGCCATCAACATGGCGGTCGATGCGCTGACCGTCTGGCTCAATCCGCGGCTGCGCCATGCCTAGAGACATGCGGATCTGGCTGGGCGGCGGTTTCATCCTGCTGCTCCTGATCGTGGCGGTCTTCGCACCGCGCATCGCTCCCTTTGACCCGCTGGAACAGGACCTGATGACCGCCACCATGGCGCCCGGCCAGGAACCCGGCCGCTGGCTTGGCACCGACAGCCTCGGACGCGACGTGCTCTCGCGCATGATCTACGCTACTCGCATCGCGCTCACCGTCGCCTTCGTGGCGGCTGTTCTGGCCTGTCTGCTGGGGACCGCGCTGGGGCTGCTGGCCGGCTAGTTCGGCGGCTGGCCCGACGCGCTGAGCTCGCGTCTCATCGACGTGGGGATGGCGTTTCCGCCGGTGCTGCTGTCGATCCTTCTGTTCGCGGTGCTTGGGTCCGGCCTCCATTCGGTGATCGCAGCCATCGTGGTGATCGACTGGACGCGCTTTGCCCGCGTGGTGCGGGCCGAAACCATGCAGCAGGCGAAGCTCGAATATGCCGAGGCCGCCGCCGCGCTTGGCATGGGCCGTTTCATGATACTGTTGCGGGAGATCCTCCCCAACGTGCTCCCCGTGGTGCTGGTTCTTCTGTCTCTCGAGATGGGCATCGCCGTGATTGTCGAGGCAATCCTGTCCTTCGTGGGACTTTCGGTTTCAACCGACACGCCGACCTGGGGTGGCATGATCGCCGAAGGCCGCCAGATCATCTATCAGGCCTGGTGGGTGCTGGTGTTTCCGCTCGCCGCGCTGTTCCTCACGGTCCTCGCCTTCAACCAGCTGGGCGACGGCTTGCGCGAGTGGCTGGATCCGGTGCTGAAGCGATGACGCCGGTCATCGACATTCGCGGCCTGTCGGCGCGCTCCGCCGCGGGGCCGGTGCTGCGCGACGTCTCTCTGAGCGTGAACGCGGGCGAGGTGATGGCGCTGGTGGGCGAGAGCGGCGCCGGCAAGTCCACCATCGCCAAGGCGGTGCTGGGCATCTTGCCGGCAGGCATCAGGGTCACTTCCGGCGCTATCCTTTTCGAAGCCGCCGACCTGCTGGCGCTGCCGGCCAGAGCCTTGCGTGAGCTGCTCGGCGTGCGCATCGCGCTGATCCCGCAGGATCCGCAGACCTCGCTCAATCCGGCCCGGCGCATCGGCGACCAGCTCACTGATGGGCTGCGGCTGCGCGCCGGCATGAACCGGAGTGCGGCTATGGTGCGAGCTGCCGAACTGCTGAATGACGTGCGCATCCGCGATCCGGAGATTGTATTGCGCCGCTACCCGCATGAGCTCTCGGGCGGAATGCGCCAGCGCGTGTTGATCGCCCAGGCCTTCTCGCTCAACCCCCATGTCATCATCGCCGATGAACCGACCACCGCGCTGGACGTCACCGTGCAGAAACAGGTTCTCCGGCTGATCCGCGACATGCAGCGGCAGCATGGTACCAGCCTGCTGTTCGTCACCCACGACCTCGGCGTGGTGGCGCAGATTTCTGACCGCATGACGGTTCTTTACGGCGGCAAGGTGCTGGAACAGGGCGCTACTGCGGAGGTGCTGAGCGCGCCGAAGCACCCCTACACCCAAGCACTTCTTGCCGCGAGCCCGCGCTATGACCAGCCGGAGCAGAGCCTGAAGCCGGTGCCGGCAGCACTGCTCGAAGAACTGCAACGGGAGATCGCCAGCTGATGCTTCTCGAGGCTCACGACATCTCCCTCGACGTGCCGGACATGAACCACCGCACGGTCTTCGGCGCGCGGCGGAAGCTGCGCATACTCAACGGTGTTTCTCTCAGCATCGGCAAGGGTGAAACGGTGGGAATCGTCGGTGAGTCCGGCTCTGGCAAGACATCGTTGGGCCGTACCCTGCTACGCCTCTACGAGCCCAGCGCAGGCAGGCTCCTCTTCGAGGACGCGGATATCACCCATCATGATGCAACCCGCCTGAAGCCGCTTCGGCGGCGGATGCAGATGATCTTTCAGGATCCGCAGTCATCGCTCAACCCACGCCATAAGGTGGGCCATATCCTCAGCATGGCACTTCAGCTTCACGGACTGGCGGCAGATACGAAAGATATCCTCGGCATCCTTGACAGGGTAGGCCTTCCGGCCACGGCGCTTGGCCGTTATCCCCACCAGCTGTCAGGCGGCCAGCGCCAGCGGGTGGGGATCGCGCGCGCCATCGCCCTGAAGCCCGATTTCATCGTCGCCGACGAGATCGTCTCGGGCCTCGACGTCTCGACACAGGCTCAGGTGCTCGATCTTCTGCGCAGTCTGAGGGCCGAGATGGGCATGGCGCTGGCCTTCATCAGCCATGACCTGTCGGTGGTGCGGCACCTTTGTGAACGGGTGGTGATCATGCGCGATGGCCAGATCATTGAATCCGGCGAGACGGCGCGGGTCTTCGCCGCGCCACAAGCCGAATTCACCCGCACGCTGATCGACAGCATTCCCCTGCCGGTTGTCCGGCCGGGCTGGCTGTCCTAACCGGCTTCAAGATAGCGCTGCACTTCGAAGGCGCTCACCACGCGGCGGAACACCGCGTCCTCGGCCTCGCAGATTGCCGCATAGTGATCGATAAACGGATCGCCGAACAACGCCCGCGCCCTGGCGCTTGCCCGGAAGCGGGTGGTGGCGGACAAGAGATCGAGCGGCAGCCGCTCGGCGCCTTCCGGGATCTCGTTGGGCCCACCCGAGGTGATCGGCGGCGTCTTCAGCGTGAGCTTGCGTTCAATGCCGTCGAGGCCCGCGCCCAGCATGGCGGCCATCGCCAGATGCGGGTTCATGTCGGAGCCCGGCAGCCGCAATTCCAGCCGCGTTGTCTCCGGGGTCTCGGCGGCCGTCCGCACCGCCGCGGCATAGTTGTAGGGCGCCCAGCTCACGGTCTTGGGCGCCCAGCTTCCCGGCGCCAGGCGGCGGTAGGCATTGACCGTGTTGCCGATCATCGGGAACAGCTCCGGCACAGTCTCGATGACGCCCGCCAGGAATGACCTGGCGGTGGCCGAGAGACCATTCATATCGGTCGGGTCGCTGAAAACGTTCCGGCCCGAAGCGCGGTCGCGCAGAGACAGATTGATATGCCCGCCGATCCCCGGGAAACCGGCACCGGTCAGAGACATGAACGAGGCGGTGAGATTTCTCTGACGGCAGAAGGCCTTGGTGAAGAGGCGGAAGAAGGCGGCATCGTCGGCGGCACGCATGGCATCACGGTGCTTCAGCGTGGCCTCGAAACAGCCAGGCCCCAGTTCGACGGAAAGCGAAAACAGGCCGATGCCGGCAGCCGCAAGACAGGCCTCGAGATCGCGCACGAAACCGGCGTGAACCGCCGCCGTCTGCCCGGACCAGCAGCGGTTATCGGGCGCGAATTGCGCGAGGCCGGAAAAGCTCTTGGCGCGCAGGCTTTCCGCCGTCTCGTTGAGCACGATGAATTCGAACTCCGTGGCGGCGGCAATTTCATAGCCCATGGCCTTGGCCTTTTCAGCCTGCGCGGCCAGCAAACGGCGCGGCATGATTTCGGCCTGTGGCCCGCTGTAATCCGCCACCAGCACCGCCGCATTGGCCTCGAAGGGATAGGGCCTCAGGGAAGCGACATCATAGACGACCGTCTCACTGCAGTAGGGACCGGGAAACAGGATCGATTCCGCCAGGTCCCATTTCGGCGGAACATTGGCGAACATCGCCGTATCAGCGCCAGCCAGAAGCTCGTCACGCCGCAGCCGCCGTTCGCGGAAGGCAGCGCCGAAATCGAAGATGCCCACGTGAACCACATCGGCCCTGAGCGCATCCAGCGCCTTGGCCAGCGCTGCGCGGCGGCTTTTCAGCTTTGTCATTGCGGCTCTCCCATAAACACAGACCGGCGGAAGCAGGTCCCGCCGGGCTGGATTGTCTGCGGAATGGGCCTAGGATGGCAAGACGAAGAACCAGTTGGCCCACAGCACCACGGCCGCGCCGGCCGCAAGCGCCAGGTATGGCCACATGCCCGCCTTGCGTTCGCCGAGATCGCCCTCCTTCAATCCCAGCTCTTCAAGCGCACCTTTCGGGAACTTGCCGCCATCCTGAATATAGTGGCGGAAGATGAACACCGGGATGATCAGGGCCGCAAACACAAGACCTGCCCACAACGCATTGTTGTAGCCCCACACCTTGGCGCCGGCTCCAAGGAAAAGGGCGTTGACGAAGGCGAGCACGGTGTTGAGGCCGATCAGGAAGGTGGGCGCCTTCCACGGACGAGCGATGTGTCCGGAATCGACCCGGTGAATCCAGCCGGCATTGAGGTTGAGGAAGTTGAAGATGATGTAGCCCACGGTGGAGTTCGCCAGCACGAAGAAGTAGCCCGCTATGTCGGATGCCAGCGCCAGCAGGAACAC
>DAISVW010000050.1:0-11099 GCA_036826695.1 Aestuariivirga sp. | reverse complement strand
CGATCGCCGTGTGGGTGGGACGGCCGGACGGCGCCGCGGTTACCGGTGTCGTCGGACGGCTCGCCGCCGCGCCGATCCTGTTTGAGGCCTTCCAGCGGCTGGGCACGGCGCGAAAGCCGATCGGGCCCGCGCCGGCGGGAACGGTGATCGCCACCACCTCCGCGCTTCCCGCCGCGCTGCAGCGTTTCCGGCCGCGGGCGCTGCCGGAAGTGGCCGAACGCGCCAGCGGCGAGGCCCCGCCGGCCATCGCCTTTCCGCCCGATGGCGCGCGCATCGATCTCGCGGGCGATGCCGCCCCGGCCATCAGCCTCAAGGTCAATGGCGGCACGCCGCCGTTCACCTGGCTTGCCGATGGTGTTCCCGTGGCTGAGCGCGAATTCCGCCGCGACAGTTTCTGGGAACAGCCGCCGAAAGGTTTCGCGAAACTCTCGGTGATCGACGCCAGGGGCAAGAGCGCCAGCGCCCGCGTGCGCGTCGAGTGACCGCCTGAAAGGAACGCCGCATGGCCAATGCCACACCCTGGACCGCCCGCCCCTATCACCGCCGCTGGCTGATGGATCGGGCCGACGCGCTCTTCGAACTCTACCAGGCGAATGCCGTCAACCCGCGTGGCGGCTTCTTCGATCTCGATGCGGCGGGAAAGCCCATGGGCAACCTTCGCCAGATCCATGCCACGGCGCGCATGGTGCATTGCTTCGCGATCGCCGCGAAACTTGGGCGGCCGGGCGCTGAGAACATCGTCGACCATGGCATGCGCTATCTCTGGGACGGTCACCGCGACCAAACCCATGGCGGCTATTGCTGGTCGCTTGACGACAATGGCTACCGCGACGATTCCAAACAGGCCTATGGCCATGCCTTCGTGCTGCTCGCCGCATCGGATGCCCTGATGCTGGGCCACCCGCTCGCGAAGGACATGCTGGCCGACATCACGCAGGTCATTGACTCCCGTTTCTGGGAAGCGGACCCCGGCGCGGTGTCGGAGGAATATGCGCGCGACTGGTCGAGGATCTCCGATTACCGCGGCCAGAACTCCAACATGCACCTGACCGAGGCGCTGATGGCCGCCTTCGAGGCCACCCATGATCAGAGCTATCTCGACAAGGCGAAAAGCATCGCGCGGCTGATCATTCTGCGTCACGCCGCCTCGCTCGATTATGCGGTGGCCGAGCATTTCGACTCGCAATGGCGGATCGACAAGTCATACAAGGGCTCCGATATGTTCCGGCCGGCGGGCACCACGCCGGGCCACTGGCTTGAATGGTCACGGCTCATGGCCCAGCTCTGGGTGCTGGATGGCCGCCGCGAGCCCGCCTTCATCGATGCCGCGCACCGGCTGTTCCGCAGCGCGGTGGACAAGGGCTGGGACAAGGCTTCAGGCGGCTTTCACTACACGCTGGGCTTCGACAACCGCCCGGCCATCACCCACAAGATCTGGTGGCCGGTGACAGAAGCGATCGGCGCCGCCGCCTTCCTCAACGCGCTCAGCCCCGATCAGTTCCATGAAACCTGGTACCGCAAGAGCTGGGATTTCGCCGCCAGCCACCTGATCGACCCCGCCAATGGCGGCTGGTTCCCGGAACTGGGCCAGGACCTGAAGCCGGTCGACCTGTTCTTCACCGGCAAGCCCGACATCTACCACGCGCTGCAGGCCTGCCTGATCCCGCTCTACCCCGCAACCGGCAGCCTGATGACGGCAATCACGGACTGATCCCCGGCGAGCCGCTTTCCTTCACCCTGCCCCGTTGCTAAGACCGGGCACACGACAGGGAGACCGTTTCCATGAAACTCGCCATTGCCGGGGCGTCCGGCCGCATGGGCCGGGTGCTGACCCGCATCGTCAGCGAGACGCCGGGCGCCGAACTGGTTGGCGGGCTGGAACCCCGGGGCTCGCCTGGCATCGGCGCCGACATGGGCGAACTGGCCGGCATCGGCCCGCTTGACCTTGCGGTTTCCGACGACCCGCACGCACTTCTCACCCGGATCGACGGCATCATCGACTTCACCGTGCCAGCCGCCACGCTTTCCCTCGTCGAGCTTTCCGCCCAGGCCCGTATCGTGCATGTGATCGGCACCACCGGCATCGACGAGGCGGGCGAGGCCCGGATCAGGGCCGCGGCGCGCCATGCCCGCATCGTCAAGTCCGGCAACATGAGCCTCGGCGTCAACCTGCTCGCCTCGCTGGTGCGGAAAGTGGCGGCGGCCCTCGGCGAGGATTACGACATCGAGGTTCTCGAAATGCACCACCGGCACAAGATCGACGCGCCCTCGGGCACGGCGCTGATGCTGGGCCAGGCCGCCGCCGAGGGCCGCGGCATAGACCTCAAGACCCGCGCGGTGCGCAGCCGCGACGGCCATACCGGCGCGAGGCGGGCGGGAGACATCGGCTTTGCCACGCTGCGCGGCGGTTCGGTGGGCGGCGAGCACACGGTGATCTTCGCCGGCGAGACCGAGCGGCTCGAACTCACGCACAAGGCCTCGAGCCGCGAGATGTTCGCGCGCGGCGCGGTCAAGGCGGCGCTGTGGGCCTCGGACAAGAAGCCCGGACTTTACAACATGAACGACGTCCTTGGACTGGAGTGAAAGATGGAACGGCTTCTGGTGCTCGTCCGCCACGGGCAGAGCGAATGGAACCTCAAGAACCTGTTCACCGGCTGGAAGGACCCCGGCCTCACCGAGCAGGGCATCCGCGAGGCGCATGAGGCGGGCCGCAAGCTCAAGGCCAAGGGCTTCCGGTTCGACATCGCCTATACCAGTGCGCTCTCCCGCGCCCAGCACACGCTCCGCATCATGCTCGATGAGCTGGGCCAGCCGGACCTTCCCACGATCAAGGACCAGGCGCTGAACGAGCGCGACTACGGCGACCTGACCGGGCTCAACAAGGATGACGCGCGCAAGAAATGGGGCGAGGAGCAGGTGCTGATCTGGCGGCGCTCCTATGACGTGCCGCCACCCGGCGGCGAAAGCCTGAAGGATACGCTGGCCCGCTCGCTGCCCTACTACATGAAGCACATCCAGCCGGACGTGCTTTCGGGCAAGCGCGTGCTGGTGGCCGCCCATGGCAATTCCATCCGTTCACTGATCATGGCCATCGAGGGCCTGACGCCCGAGCAGATTCTGAAGCGCGAGCTCGATACCGGCGTGCCGGTGATATACAGGCTGGGGGCGGATTCACGGCCCCTGTCGGTCGAGGTGCTGGCCTAGCCCCTAGAGCGAGCGCTCCTCATAGGCGATGAACCACTCGACCATTTCGGTCCACATGGTCTCGACCAGCGCCGGATCGACATTGTGGCCGCGCGCCAGCACCCGCACATGGTCGATCACCTGCCGGATGCGGGCGTCGTCGCGGGCCGGCAGGCCGTCGCGCTTCTTCACCACGATGGCTTTCTCGACCCAGCGCTGGCGCTCGGCCAGCAGCTTGATCAGGCTTTCGTCGATGCGGTCGATCTCCTTGCGGATTTCGGCCATGGTGAGGTGGCGGGGCGCTTTGCTCATGCGCTGGCTCATGCGCCCGGCGATCCAAGGCGTCAATCGCGCGAATTGTCCTCCTCTGGCAACAGCGTGGGGAAGGCCCGCGCGCGGGGCTCCGGAATGACCCGCCAAGGCCGGTCTCCCTGCGCGCCGCGCGCCGTCGCGATGACCACGCGATCCGGACCTATGGTCAGCGCATGGGCGCCCTCCCGCCACAGGTCGAAACGGTCGATCCGCAAGGGAACCTCCCGGCAGGCGCCGCGCAGCGGGAAATCGGCGATCAGGATATCGGTGTCCCGGCAGTCCGGCGGCTGGCCCTCGCGGCCGCTGACATAGGCCACCCGCCGGCCCTTGACCGTTGCGCGGCAGAAGCCGTCACCGCAGGTCCAGCCGGGGCGCCTGGCGGCCGCCGCGAAACCGGCTTCCTCGCCATTGCTCCGCAGCCATGTCTCGACCGCGAAACGGCCACGCCGGGCCTGCGCGGGAACAAGTTCGCCCGACGCGTCGCGCAGCGCCACATTGCGGCCTCCGGACTCGATCAGCAAATCGGGGCCCTGGTGCGGCAACAGGCTGGTGAAACCCGCCAGCGCCATCAGCGCCAGTCCCGCCAGCCGCACCGGCCCCGCCAGCAGGCACAGCAGCATGAGGCCCGCGGCAGCCGCCACCGCCGCCAGCGCCGGCGGCCTCGCCACCACCTCGTCGGCGCCGGGCAGCGCCGCGATGGCGTCGGAGATGATGATCACCAGTTCCAGCCCCTTGCCCATCACCTGCAGCGGCAGCCATTCGAGCCCCAGCGGCATCAGCAGCGCCGAGGCCAGCGCCATGGGCATCACCACCACGCCCACCACCGGAATGGCCAGCCCATTGGCGATCACCCCATAGGGCGAGACGCGCCCGAAATGATAGGCCGCCGGCAGCGAGGAGGCGACACCCGCAACCAGCGAGGTGAGCAGGCTCAAGGCGATGGCCGCCAGCGCCCAGGTGATGATACGCCGGGGCCAGGACACCGCCACCTCCCCGGCGGGGTGCGCCGCCCGGTACTTCGCCCAGGCCTCATAGAAGGCCACGAGACCGAGCACCGCGAGGAAGGACATCTGGAAACCCGCCTCGGTCACGGCGCCCGGATCGATCAGCAGGAGCAGCAGTGCGGCAAGCGCCAGGTTGCGCATCGACAGCGCCGGCCTGTCGACCATGATGGCGAAGAACACGATGGCCACCATCACGAAGGACCGCGTCGTGGCCACCCCGGAATCGGCCAGCAGCATGTAGAACAGCGCCATCAGCAGCGCCGCACCCGCCGCCCATTTGCGGATCGGCCAGCCGAGCGCCAGCCCCGGCGACATGGCCAGCGCGGCCCTGACCGCCCAGAACACGCCGCCCGCCACCAGCCACATGTGCAGGCCGGAAATCGACAGGATGTGATAGAGGCCGGAGACCATCAGGCTGCGGTTGATTTCCGGCGGAATGCTGCTGCGCTCGCCGGTGATCAGCGCTTCCGCGAAGGAGGCATAGGGCTCCTCCAGCGCCGCGCGGATCCTGGCCCCCATCGCCTCCCTGATCCCGGCGAGCCATGAGTCGACCTGCCACAGCAAGGGCGCGGCGTCATCCACAACCGTCACCGCCGAGGTCACCCGCCCGGTGCCGCCGATGCCATCGAACCACAGGCTGCGGCCATAGTCGAAACCGCCCGGTTCCACCGGCGATGGCAACGGCATGAGCCGCGCCCGGAACGAGACCTCGCTGCCCGCCGGCGGCGGCCCCGCCTGTTGTTCCGGAAGGGAGAGGCGCAGCCGCACGGGACTCCGCGCCGCGCCGATACCCTCGATCCGGCCTGGTTCAACAATCATCACGAGGCGATTGCGCGACGCGCTGTAGGCCGAGATCACCCGCCCGGTCACCGTCACTTCGGGCGAACTCGCGGCCAGCAGCGGCGTGGCCACCGACACCGCCTGGAGCTTGGCAAGGCCGAAGCCCAGCGCCAGCATGCCGAGGAGCAAGAGAACAGGAACCGCGCCACCCTGCCAGAGCGCGAAAACACCCAGCAGCACGGCCAATCCGGCAATCGCCAGCGGCGGCTCGAACGGCAGCCAGAAATAGATGGCGATGCCAGCCGCCAGCGCCGGCGCGCACCACAGAAAGCCGCGCCCCTGCTGAGCCGCCACCATGCGTGCCAGCCAGCCGGTGAAGACCTGCCCCACCGGGGTGGCGCCGTCCATCGCGGCAACCGGCATGGCACTCCCCTTACGGGCTGCGCGCGCCTGTGCTAAGCGGCAGCCTCCCGCAGGCAACCACCTTCCCTTACGTCAGTCAATATGGAGATCGGCGCCATGTCATCGCCCGTCGTCACCCGCTTTGCTCCCTCGCCCACCGGCTATCTCCACATCGGCGGGGCGCGCACGGCGCTGTTCAACTGGGCCTATGCGAAGCACAACCAGGGCCGCATGCTGCTGCGCATCGAGGACACCGACCGCGAACGCTCGACCGCCGGGGCCATCGACGCGATCATCGAGGGCCTCACCTGGCTCGGGTTGCACTGGGAGGGCGAACCGGTGTCGCAATATGGCCGGGTGCTGCGCCACCGGCAGGTTGCGGAGGAACTGCTCGCCCAGGGCAAGGCCTATCGCTGCTACTGCACGCCGGAAGACCTCGAGGCGATGCGCGCCAGGGCCGAGGCCGAGAAGCGCCCGATCCGCTATGACGGCACCTGGCGTGACCGCGATCCCGCCGAGGCCCCGGCGGGCGTCAGGCCCGCCATCCGTTTCCGCGCCCCGCAGGAGGGCGAAACGGTGATCGATGACGCGGTGCAGGGCCGTGTGACCATTCCCAACAAGGATCTCGACGATCTCATCATCCTGCGCTCCGACGGCAACCCGACCTACAATCTCTCGGTGGTGGTGGATGACCATGACATGGGCGTCACCCACATCATCCGCGGCGTCGATCACCTGACCAACGCCGCCCGCCAGATCCAGATCTACCGCGCCATGGGCTGGCGGGTGCCGCACATGTCCCATATCCCGCTCATCCACGGGCCGGACGGCGCCAAGCTTTCCAAGCGCCACGGCGCCCTGGGGGTCGAGGCCTACCGCGCCATGGGCTATCTGCCCGAGGCCATGCGCAACTATCTCGCCAGGCTTGGCTGGAGCCATGGCGATGATGAGATTTTTTCGACGGATCAACTGGTTGAATGGTTCAACCTCGAGTCGATTGGCAAGTCGGCGGCGCGCTTCGATTTCGCCAAGCTCGAGAACCTCAACGGCCACTACATCCGCAATACTCCGGATGCCGAGCTGCTGGCGCGGTTCATCGATTTCCTGCCGCATGCCGAGGGGGGCCCGGCGCTCAAAGCGAAGATCGACGAGGCCATGATGGCCAAGCTGCTGCGCGCCATGCCCGGTCTCAAGGAACGCGCCAAGACCCTTGTCGACCTCAAGACCGGAGCCCAGTTCCTGTTCGCGGAAAGGCCTCTGGCGATGGACGACAAGGCGCGGCAGATCATCGCCGACGGCGGCAAAGCCGTTCTCGCTGACGTGCTGCCGGTGCTGGAGAGCGTTTCAGCCTGGCTTGCGCCGGAGATCGAGGCCGCCGTCAAGGCGCATGCCGAGGCAAAAGGCCTGAAGCTCGGCAAGGTCGCCCAGCCGCTCCGCGCCGCTCTCACCGGCACCAGCACTTCGCCTGGCATTTTCGATGTTCTCGAAGTGCTGGGGCGGGCGGAGTCGCTCGCCCGTATCGGCGATCAGGCGGCCTGAGCCCGAGACAAGCTCAAGCAGCAATGACATGAGCCTGTTGTGATCTGAGACGAAGAAATCAGGTCAGCTACGTTGACCTTCTTTAGGTGCGGTGCAATAGTTCACGTTCCGGAATTCAAGAAACAGGAGACTTCCATGGCTGACAATCCGAAACCCGCGGTGCTGACAGTCAATGGCAAGTCCGTCGACATGCCGGTGAAGAGCGGGACCCTCGGCCCCGACGTGGTCGACATCACCAGGCTCTATGCCCAGACCGGGGCCTTCACCTTCGATCCGGGCTTCACCTCGACGGCCTCCTGCGAATCCAAGATCACCTACATCGACGGCGACGAGGGCATTCTTCTTTATCGCGGCTACCCTATCGAGCAGCTGGCCGCGCACGGCGACTTTCTGGAAACCTGCTACCTGCTCTACTACGGCGAGCTGCCCACCCTCGCGCAGCGCAAGGAATTCCAGAAGAACATCACCTACCACACCATGGTGCACGAGCAGATGACCCGGTTCTTCCAGGGCTTCCGCCGCGATGCGCACCCGATGGCGGTGATGGTGGCGGTGGTCGGCGCCATGTCGGCCTTCTACCACGACTCGACCGACATCAACGATCCGCGCCAGCGTGAAATCGCAAGCCACCGGATGATCGCCAAGCTTCCGACCATCGCGGCCATGGCCTACAAATACCATGTGGGTCAGCCCTTCGTCTATCCGCTGAACAGCCTTCCCTATGCGGCCAATTTCCTGCGCATGTGCTTTGCCGTGCCGTGCGAGGAATATGTGGTGAACCCGGTTCTGGCCCGCGCCATGGACCGCATCTTCATTCTGCACGCCGACCATGAGCAGAACGCGTCCACCTCCACCGTGCGGCTCGCCGGTTCCTCGGGCGCCAACCCGTTTGCCTGCATCGCTGCCGGCATCGCCTGCCTGTGGGGCCCCGCCCATGGCGGCGCCAATGAGGCGGCGCTTGAAATGCTGCAGCAGATCGGCGACCCCGCCAATGTGCCGGGCTTCATCGCCAAGGTGAAGGACAAGACCTCGCACATCCGGCTGATGGGCTTCGGCCACCGGGTCTACAAGAACTACGATCCGCGCGCCAAGATCATGCAGAAGACCGCGCATGAGGTGCTGGGCGAGCTCGGCCTGTCCAACGACCCCCTGCTTGAGGTCGCCCGCCAGCTTGAGAAGGCGGCACTGTCGGATCAGTATTTCATCGAGCGCAAGCTCTATCCGAACGTTGACTTCTATTCCGGCATCATCCTCCGCGCGCTGGGCTTCCCGACCTCGATGTTCACCGTGCTGTTCGCGCTGGCCCGCACCGTCGGCTGGATCTCGCAGTGGAAGGAGATGATCGAGGATCCGGGCCAGAAGATCGGCCGCCCGCGGCAGCTCTACACCGGTGAGCCGCAGCGGAACTACGTGCCGATGGACAAGCGCTCCAGCGTTTTGAGTTAACACTGAACCATCATCTCAAGCTCGGCGTCACCCCGGCGAACGCCGGGGGCCAGCTTTGACACGAATAAGCTTTATGCGAGCTTGCGCTGGCATGACGGCTGCAAGAAGCGATACGATCCTGCCAAAGCGCAAGAGGCTCTAACCACCGCGCTCGTTCATGAGCATGGCGCCAATCTCGGCCTCGGCCACCTTCTTGCCCTCGACCATGGCTTCGGCCCAGTATTTCCACACGGGAGGCCGCTTGTTGGCGAGCTTCACATGAAAATGCACGCTGTCACCAGGCACCACCGGCTTGCGGAATCGCGCCTTGTCGATCGACATGAAGAACACGAGCTTTCCGGCATGGGCATCGCCCAGATGATTGAGCACCAGCGCGCCGGCGGTCTGGGCCATGGCCTCGATCAGCAGGACGCCCGGCATCACCGGGCGGCCAGGAAAATGCCCCTGGAAGAACGGCTCGTTGATGGTGACGTTCTTGATCGCAACGCCGCTCTCCTCGCCATTCAGATCATACATGCGGTCGATGAGCAGGAAGGGATAGCGGTGCGGCAGAAGCTTCATGATCCGCGCGATATCGGCCGTCTTCAACTCCACGGCACCGCTGGCCTGGTCCATGGCCTGTCCTAGAACACCGTGCCGACCGAGAAGCGGAAGTACTCGGTCTTGTCGTAATCGGCCTTGAGCAGAGGATAGGCCGCTTCGAAGCGGAGGGGGCCGAAGGGCGACTGCCAGAGGATGCCGGCGCCCACGGACAGGCGGAACGCCGGAGTGTCGAAGACGGTGCAGTTCTCGACGGCGCCGTAGTTGCAGTCAGGCTTGCCGTTGTCGGGCGGGCCGACCGTAACCGTGTCGGTCTCGGAGCCGAAGATGGTGCCGAAATCGCTGAACACAGCGCCGGCGATGCCCCATTCCTCCGGCAGGCCGATCGGGAAGGTCATTTCGACGGTGCCGATGGCATAGGTGGTGCCGCCGATCGAGTCCGTATGGCCGTCATTGCCGCGCTGCATCGGCCCGACGCCGGCTGGCTCGAAGCCCCTGAACGTGTCGCCGCCCTTGAAGAAGCGGTCCTGCAGCGGCACGTCCTTGCCGGCGAATGGCCACATCTGGCCCGCGTTGCCCTCAAGCTTCAGCACCACCGACTCTTCATAGATCGGAAAGAAGTACCAGCCATGCAAATCGATCTTGCTGTAGTACACATCGCCGCCGAGCCCCGCGACCTCACCCTCGATCTGACCGCGGAAGCCATTGGTCGGCCGCAGCGGATTATCGAGGTTATCCCAGGTGTAGGTCGTCCCCACGAATGACTTCAGGGACTTGCCGCCGGACTCGATCACCGCCGGAGAAGCGCTTTGCTTGCTGATGCCATCGACGTCACGCCAGATCAGCCCATACTTGAAATTGATACCGCTGTATTCGTCGAGCCGGAAGCCAGAACGCAGAACGAACCCGCCCTGCTGGCTGTTGTAGTTCGATTCGGACTGATTGTTCGAATTGGTCAAGAACACATCGATGCCGGCCACGATCGGCAATCCCATGAAGTAGGGATTGGTGAAGCTGAAGGTCACATTCTGGCGGTACCAGCTAGCCGTCGTGCTCAGATTGACGTTGTAACCCTTGCCGAGGAAGTTGCGTTCGTTGAGCGCAATCGAGCCCACCACATACTCGCTCGTCGAGTAACCAAGCGAGAAGTTGACCGAACCGGTCGACTTCTCCTGAACCTCGACCACGAGGATGGTGCGGTCTGGCGCCGAGCCCGGCTCGTCCCGGAAGTCGACCTTCTCGAAGAAGTCCAGGGCCGTCAGACGCCGCCTGGCGCGTTCGACCATCACCCGGTTGAAGGCGTCGCCCTCGTAGAGCCGCAGTTCGCGGCGGATCACCTGGTCTTCGGTGCGGGTGTTGCCGACGATGTCGATGCGCTCGATATAGGCGCGCGGGCCCTCAACGATGTTGTAGGTGATGTTCAGCGTATCGCCGGGGTTGCGTTGCACATCCGGATTGACACGCGCAAACACGAAACCCTGCCGAGACGCCTCGAGCGTGAGCCGCTCAACCGACTTGTCGACTTTCGTCGCGTTGAAATAGTCCCCAACGCCGGTCCGCACCTGCTTCGAGAGCTGGTCGGTTTCGAGGGCCGCGTCGCCGACAATCACCGCCACATCGGCGCTCTTGAAGCGCGGGCCTTCCTCGATCGTGTAGGTGACCGCGAAGCCTGATGCATCGGGCAAGAGAACGGCATCGGCGGACACGACCCGGACGTCGGCGAACCCGTTTTGCAGATAGAAGCGGCGGATCAATTCCTTGTCGTATTCAAGCCGGTCAGGATCGTAAGTGTCGTTGCGGTTGAAGGACCGCCACCAGGAGTATTGCTGCGTGCCGCTCACACCCTTGAGCGTGGAGGCGCTGCGGGCATTATTGCGGGAAAATTCGATGCTG
>DAISVW010000049.1:0-11170 GCA_036826695.1 Aestuariivirga sp. | reverse complement strand
GGCGGCCGACCTTGTCTTCATAGGCGGGGCCGATGCCGCGCCCGGTGGTGCCGATCTTGGCAGCACCTGCTGCCGCCTCGCGCATCTGGTCGAGGTCGCGGTGGAGAGGCAGGATCAGCGTGGCATTGCCGGCAACGCGCAGGTTGCGGCGCGAGACCTCGACTCCTTGTGAGGCGAGCTTGTCGATCTCGGCGGCGAGCGCCCAGGGGTCGATGTCCTCGCCGTTGCCGATCACCGAGAGCTTGCCCGGCCTGACGATGCCCGATGGCAGAAGCGACAGCTTGTAGGTGACGCCGTCGATCACCAGCGTGTGGCCGGCATTGTGGCCGCCCTGGAAGCGCACCACCACATCGGCGCGCTCCGAGAGCCAGTCCACAAGCTTGCCCTTGCCCTCGTCGCCCCACTGGGCGCCGACCACCGCGACATTCGCCATTTCCGGCTCCTCGTCATTCACAGCAACGGCCCCGGGCGGAGCGCGCCGCCGGAGCCGTTGACGGTGTCTACAGCAATGCGTGGCCGGGGCAAAGCGGAGATGCGGGGCCTGCGCCTGCCTGTTGACCTTGGTCCGTCGCCGGTGCAAGCCTGCCCTCAGACCATAAAGGATCAAACGCCATGAAGCTCACGCCCGCGTTTTTCGGACTGGCCCTGCTGGCCTCGATCAGCGGCCCCGCCTTTGCCGCCGCGACCCCGGAAGAGGCCCAGCGCCTGACCGAGGTGTTCCAGGCCTATCTCGGCAAGGAGCAGGGCGTTGTCACCGTAACGCCTGACGGCGACAGCTACCGCGCCCGCTTTGACGCAACGCCGCTGTTCGCGAAGATCAAGGAGCCGGGTGTCTCGGTGAGCCTGACGCCGATCGAGTGGGTGATCACCCCGCAGGGCGGCGGCAAATGGCAGGTCGACCAGAACCAGCCGCTGGCTTTCGAGATGAAGTCCGGCGCCGATGCCGCCATGAAGGTCGAGGCCGGGCTCGTCAAGGGCACGGGGGTCTTCGATGAGGCGCTGGGCGGCTTTTCGTCGAGCAGCAGCCAGATCAGCCGGTTGAGCCTCGACCAGACCTTCGTCGAACAGGGCCAGAACCAGCAGACCAAACTCGCCATCGACACCATGACCTTCATGTCGGCGATGAGCGGCACCGGCGATTTGGCTGACGTCACCTATGACACCAGCTTTACCGGCATGCGGCAGGCCGTGAGCGTGCCCGCCAGCAGTTCGGCTCCTGCCGTCGAGATCGTCACATCGTCGCCCGACGGCACGCAGACAGTTGCAATCAAGGGCCTGCGGCTGAAGCCGATGACGTCTCTGATGGCCTGGCTCGTCGCGCACCCTGCGGATGATGAGATTGCAGCCGGACAGGCAGAGCTCAAGGAGAAGCTGCGCGCGGCGCTGCCGTTGTTCACCAGCCTGTCGAGCACGTCCAACCTGAATGGCCTCAGCATCGAGGCGTCCGGCAGCAAGGTCGGCATGCAGCAACTGAGCCTCGGGATGGATTCGAGCGGCGTCGTGGCGGACGGCTATCTGCGGGCTCGCTATGCGGCGAGCGGCATTCAGGTTCCAGCCGGGCTGGTGCCGCCATGGGCGGCGAGCCTCCTGCCGGAAAACGCCGCTGTCGACCTCAAGGCGGGCGGCCTCGATCTCGCCGCCGCCGCCGCGCTGATGATCGACAAGACCGATCTCGCGAAGGATCCGCCGCAGCCCGCGGGCTTCGAGGATGAATTCATGAAGGCGCTCATGCCCACCGGCGCCATGCAGCTGGGGCTCGGACCCAGTGAAATTCTGTCCAAGGCCTTCCGCCTCAATGCCGAGGGCAGCATGACGACGGGCCCCGCCGTGATGCCCGCCGGCAAGGCCACGGTGAAGCTCGCCGGCATGGACCAGCTGATGGCCGCGCTGCAGGCCGCTCCGCCTGAAATGGAGATGCAGGGCATGGCGCCGATGCTGCTGCTGATCCGCGGCCTTGCCAAACAGGAGGCGGACGGCGCGCTCTCCTGGGCGATCGAAAGCACGCCCACCGGCAGCGTTACCGTCAACGGCACCGACCTCACCAAGATGATGGGCGGCCAGTAGGCGGCGAAGCGTTGCCGCAACGGAAGCCCGCCCCTCAGGGCCTCGGCCTCAACCCGTCCACGAAGAGGGCGATCAGCGTGTCCTCGGCCTGCGACATGAGGTCCGGCGGGTTCCCCGTTATGGCGTGCACCTGGGCGTCGAAATCGGCGTAGTGCTGGGTGGTGGCCCAGATGGCGAAGATCAGGTGGTAGGGGTCGATGGCGGCGAGCCGGCCCTCGCCGGTCCAGCGGCGGATGATCGCCGCCTTTTCGTCCACCAGCTGTTTCAGCGGCCCCTTCAGATAGCCGCCGATCGCGCCTGCGCCATGCAGGATCTCGTTGGCGAACAGCCGCGAGGCCTTCGGGCTGTCGCGTGACAGGCGGATCTTGCTGCGGATGTAGCGGCTGATTTCGTCGAGGGGCTCGCCCGAAGCATCGAGGCGGCGGAGCGGTTCCAGCCAGTCCTGCAGCGTGTGCTCCAGCACCGCGACATAGATGTCTTCCTTGCGCCGGAAGTAGTAAAGCAGATTGGGCTTCGAGAGGCCGCATCTGGCGGCGATCTGATCGACCGTCGCGCCTCGGAATCCATAGGCCGAGAAAACCTCCAGCGCCGCCGCGAGAATGAGTTCCTTGTTCTGTGCCTGGATCCGGGTTTTCCGGGGGAGGGCGCGGAGCTTGTCCATGGTTCCAGTCTGTTAATTCTTGATCAGATGGTCAAGTACGGTTAGCGTTTCACCGAACAGATGTTCGTGGAGAGACAATCTTGGCGGCGCCCGTCATTTCGGCACGCGATCTGAGCCTGGTATTCCAGACGGCGGACCGCCCGGTCGAGGCGCTCTCGAAAGTCAATCTCGAGATTGCCGATGGTGATTTCGTGTCCTTCATCGGACCTTCGGGCTGCGGCAAGACCACGCTTCTGAGGGTCATCGCCGATCTCGAACAGGCCACCTCCGGCGCTGTCAGCGTCAACGGCATGAGCCCGCGCGAGGCGAGGCTCCAGCGCGCCTATGGCTATGTGTTCCAGGCGCCCGCGCTGTTTCCGTGGCGCACGGTCGAGCGCAATGTCGGGCTGCCTCTTGAAATCATGGGTCTCGACAACCCGGCCCAGCGCATCGCCCGCAACATCGAACTGGTCAATCTCAAGGGCTTCGAGAAGAAGTTTCCCTGGCAGCTGTCGGGCGGCATGCAGCAGCGGGTGGCGATCGCCAGGGCGCTGGCCTTCGACCCGAAGCTCCTGCTCATGGACGAACCGTTCGGGGCGCTCGACGAAATCGTCCGCGACAAGCTGAACCAGCAGCTGCTCGAACTCTGGCACCGCACCGGCAAGACCGTGCTGTTCGTCACCCATTCGATTCCGGAAGCGGTGTTCCTGTCGACCCACATCGTGGTGATGAGCCCGCGGCCCGGCCGCATCATCGACGTGATTGCAACCGGTTTCCCGCGCCAGCGCTCGCTCGACATCCGCGAAACGCCGGAGTTTCTGGCGATCGCCCACCGGGTGCGCGAGGGCCTCAAGGCCGGCCATTCCTACGAGGACTGAGTGAGCACCGCCCCCGCCATCACCGCCAAGGCCCCGGCAAACCCGGAGGGCCACGTGCTGCCGGTCGTGGTGGTCTGCCTGGTGATCCTCGCCGTCTGGTATCTGGCTGCCATCCCGATGAACATGGTGGTGGTCGGCCCCAAGATCGAGGCGGCGGGCGGCGGCTTCTCCAATACGCTGGCCTATGCCTGGAACGATCAGCGCCCGGTCATCCCGGCGCCGCACCAGATCGCGCTCGAATTGTGGAAGAGCATTTTCACGGTCAAGCCGTGGATGCCGAAATCGCTGGTCTATCACGGCTGGGTGACGCTCTCCTCGACACTCCTCGGCTTCCTGCTGGGCTCGATCCTCGGCATCGTGCTGGCGGTGGCGATCGTCCATGTGCCGTTTCTCTCGAAAAGCCTGATGCCATGGATCATCGCCTCGCAGACCATTCCCATCCTGGCGATCGCGCCCATGGTCATCGTGGTCCTGGGCTCGCTCGGCTTCACCGGGCTTTTGCCGAAATCGCTGATCTCGATGTATCTGTGTTTCTTCCCCGTGACGATCGGCATGGTGAAGGGCCTGACCTCGCCCGACACCATGCAGCTTGACCTGATGCGCACCTACAATGCCGGGCCGGCCGAGGTGCTCTGGAAGCTGCGTTTTCCGGCCTCGGTGCCGTTCCTGTTCACGTCACTCAAGGTGGCGGTGGCGATCGCGCTCACCGGCGCCATCGTCGGCGAGCTTCCCACCGGCGCGGTGGCGGGCATCGGCGCGCGGCTGCTGAGCGGGTCCTATTACGGGCAGACGGTGCAGATCTGGGCCGCGCTGTTCATGGGCGCCTTCATCGCCGCCGGGCTGGTCTGGCTGGTGGGCGTTGCCGAGCGTTTCACGCTGAAGCGCATGGGGGCGAGGCCATGAGAAAGTTCTCGGCCACCGACATCATCTACCCCGCGCTGTTCGGCGCCGGCGTGCTGGTGTGCTGGGAGGCGGTGGTGAGGGGCTTCGGCGTTCCGGCCGTGCTGCTGCCGGCGCCCTCGGACATCTGGGTCAAGTTCTTCTCCTCGCTGCCCACCCTGTGGATCGCCTTCCGGCAGACCGTGCTCAAGGCGGTGATTCCCGGCTGGATCATCGGGTCGCTGGCCGGGTTCCTCACCGCCATCCTGTGCGACCGCATTCCTTTCCTGCGCCGCGGCCTTCTGCCGCTGGGCAATCTGGTGGCGGCGCTGCCGATCGTCGGCGTCGCCCCGATCCTGGTCATGTGGTTCGGCTTCGACTGGCATTCCAAGGCGGCCATGGTGGTGGTCATGACCTTCTTTCCCATGCTGGTGAACGCCGTGGCCGGGCTGCAGGCGTCCGGGCACCTCGAACGCGACCTGATGCAGAGCTACGGCTCATCCTGGTGGCAGAGCCTGGTCAAGCTGCGGCTTCCCGCCGCCATGCCTTTCATTTTCAATGCCCTGAAGATCAATTCCACCCTCGCCATGATCGGCGCTATCGTTGCCGAATTCTTCGGCACGCCGATTCAAGGTATGGGCTTTCGCATTTCCACGGAAGTTGGCAGACTGGGTCTGGACATGGTTTGGGCCGAGATCGCGGTGGCAGCCATCGCGGGTTCGGTTTTCTACGGTCTCCTGGTGTTCGCGGAACGCCTGGTGACTTTCTGGCATCCGTCCTACCGGGCGTAGGCGGAGAGTAAATGTCGTCAAACAAGAGGAGACAAGGAAGATGAAGAAATATCTGGTGGCGGCAGCAGCCGCCGCGGCGCTGCTCGCCAGCGGCACGGGGGCGATGGCGGAGGCCGTCAAGCTGCAGCTCAAATGGGTGACCCAGGCGCAGTTCGCCGGCTACTACGTGGCGCTGGCCAAGGGCTTCTACAAGGAGGCCGGCCTCGACGTGACCATCCTGCCCGGCGGCCCCGACATCAACCCGCAGCAGGTGCTGGCGGGCGGCGGCGCCGATGTGGTGGTGGACTGGATGCCGTCGGCTCTGGCCACCCGCGAAAAGGGCTCGGCCGTGGTCAACATCGCGCAGCCCTTCAAGCGTTCCGGCATGATGCTCACCTGCCGCAAGGAAACCGGCATCACCAAGCCGGAGGATTTCAAGGGCAAGACGCTGGGCGTGTGGTTCTTCGGCAACGAATATCCCTTCCTGTCGTGGATGAGCCAGCTCGGCATTCCGACCACCGGCGGGGCTGACGGCGGCACTGTGATCAAGCAGGGCTGCAACGTCGATCCGCTGATCCAGAAGCAGGCCGACTGCATCTCGACCATGACCTACAACGAATACTGGCAGGTGATCGACGCCGGCATTCCGGCCGATCAGCTCGTCACCTTCAAGTATGAGGACATGGGGGTCGCCACCCTCGAGGACGGCCTCTATGCGCTGGAGGACAAGCTGAAGGACCCGGCCTTCGTCGACACCATGGCCAAGTTCGTGAAGGCCTCGATGAAGGGCTGGGACTATGCCCGCGCCAATGGCGATGAAGCCGCGCAGATCGTTCTCGACAACGACGCCTCTGGCGCCCAGACCATCGAGCACCAGAAGCGCATGATGGGCGAGATCAACAAGCTCACCGAAGGCTCGGACGGCACGCTCGACGTGGCCGCCGCCGACCGCACGGTGGAAACCCTGATGAAGGGCGGTTCCGATCCGGTCATCACCAAGAAGCCGGAAGGCGCCTGGACCTCGGCGGTGACCGACAAGGCCAAGAGCATGTAAGCACCAGGGGCCTTCTCCCGCCTGGGCGGGAGAGGGCCCTTTTCCTTTCTGATGTGGGAGAAGCAGCCATGACCACCCTCATTCGCGGCGGCACCGTCGTCAATCACGATCACTCGCAGCGCGCTGATGTGCTGATCGACGGCGGCCGGATCGTTGCCGTCGGGCCGAAGCTCGACGCACCAACCGGTGCGCAGGTGATCGACGCCGGCGGCTGCCTGATCATGCCGGGCGGCATCGACCCGCACACCCACATGGAGCTCATGTTCATGGGCACCGTTTCGGCCGATGATTTCGAATGGGGCACCAAGGCGGCACTGTCCGGCGGCACCACCATGATCGTCGATTTCTGCATTCCGGCGCCGGGCGAATCCATGCTCAAGGCCTATCAGGCCTGGCGGCACAAGGCCGAGAAGGCCTGCGCGGATTACTCCTTCCACATGGCGGTGACGCAATGGTCGCCGATGATCCATGACGAGATGGAAACCGTGGTCAAGACCTACGGCATCAACACCTTCAAGCATTTCATGGCCTACAAGGGCGCCTTGATGGTGAATGACGACGAGCTCTACAATTCCTTCCGCCGCTGCGCCCAGCTGGGCGCCATCCCGCTCGTTCATGCCGAGAACGGCGACGTGGTGGCCCGCATGCAGCAGGACCTGCTGGCGCGCGGCGTCACCGGCCCCGAGGGCCACAGCTATTCGAGGCCGCCGGAGGTCGAGGGCGAGGCGGCGAACCGCGCCATCATGATCGCCGACATGGCCGGCTGCCCGCTCTATATCGTGCATGTCTCCTGCGAGCAGACCCATGAGGCGATCAGGCGCGCCAAGCAGGCGGGCCAGCGGGTTTATGGCGAGCCGCTGGTTCAGTATCTGGTGCTGGACGATTCCGAATACCAGAACAAGGACTGGGACTATGCCGCGGGCCGGGTGATGAGCCCGCCGTTCCGCAACAGGAAGCACCAGGATTCGCTGTGGGCGGGGCTGCAGTCCGGCACGCTCTCCGTGGTGGCCACCGACCATTGCTCCTTCACGCTGAAGCAGAAGCGCTTCGGGCTCAACGACTTCACCAAGATCCCCAACGGCACCGGCGGCCTCGAAGACCGGATGCCGGTGTTGTGGAACGCCGGGGTCAACACCGGCCGGCTGACCAGGGAGGAATTCGTCGCCGCCACTTCCACCAACATCGCGCGCATTCTCAACATGTATCCGCGCAAGGGCGCGGTGATGGCGGGCTCTGACGCCGACCTGGTGATCTGGGACCCGAAAGCCACCAAGACGATCACCGCGAAAAAGCAGATCTCGCGCATCGAATACAATGTCTTCGAGGGCTACACCTGCACCGGCGTGACGCGAGCGGTGTTGTCGCGCGGGCGCATAGCCTGGATCGAGGGCGACATGCGGGCGAAGCCCGGCGACGGCGAATTCGAGCGCAGCGCTGCCAAACCGCCGGTCAGCATCGCCAACGCCATCTGGAAGGGCCTGACGCAGCCGAAGCCGGTGGCCCGGCCCGATATCGTTCCCTGAATGCGGAATAAAGTCCTTGACAGCGGGCGCTCGATCGTGTAGGAAAGAATATTCTCCGGAAATTTGTTGATTTTGGGCAGTTGTGGGAGCTTGCAATGCGGTGGATCGTTTCTTGTCTGTTGTTGATACTGGCGCTGGCGCCCTTGCCTGCCGCCGCAGCGTCCTGCGGCAATACCGGCGCTGGCTTCGACAAGTGGAAGGCCGCCTATGCGGCGGAGGCCAAGGCGCAGGGCGTGGGCCGCAAGGGCCTGGCGGCGCTGGCGGGCGCTGATTACTCCACCGCCACCATCAAGGCCGACCGCAACCAGCATTCTTTCAAGCTCGGGCTCGAGGCCTTCATGGAAAAGCGCGGGGCCGCCACCATCGTGGCGCGCGGCAAGAAGCTGAAGGCGCAGAACGCCCAGCTGTTCGCGAAGATCGAGAAGCGCTACGGCGTTCCCGCCGGTCCGCTCATCGCCATCTGGGGCATGGAAACCGCCTTCGGATCCTACATGGGCAAACAGAACACGATCTCGGCGGTGGCGACGCTCGCCTATGACTGCCGCAGGCCCGACTTGTTCCGCGACCAGCTGATCGCGGCGCTGATGCTGGTCGACAAGGGCACGCTGTCTTCCGGTTCGAAAGGCGCCATGCACGGCGAAGTGGGGCAGACCCAGTTCCTGCCGAAGAGCGTGCTGCTCTATGGCGTCAATGGCGGCGGCGGTGGCGGCGTCAACCTCGACGAAAAGGCCGATGCGCTGGCCTCCACCGCCAATTTCCTGCGCGCCCATGGCTGGCGGCCGGGGGCGGGCTATCAGCCGGGCCAGCCGAATTTCGCGGCCATCCAGGGCTGGAACGCCGCCAGCGTCTATCAGAAGGCGCTGGCCATCATGGGCAAGCAGATCGACGGAGACTGAGACCCGATGCCGAGCAAGGAACAGCAGCACCCTTTCTACAAGCCCCTGTGGGTGAGGCTCGCGATCGTCGCGGTGATCCTCGCCTGGCTTGCTTTCGAGTTCTACATGGGGGCCGAAACCCTGTGGATGGCGATCGGCTTCGGCATGCTGATTTACGCGGTCTATACCTTCTTCATCACCTGGCCGAAGGATGACGGCAAGACTGGCGGCTAGTGTGCTACTGCGTATGGCTGAAGCATCATCTCAGGCATGGCGTCACCCCAGCGAAAGCTGGGGTCCAGCTTTTGGAAAAGGAAGCGGGATGCCAGCTTGCGCTGGCATGACGGCTCCGGCCCGTTTCGGCAAACCCGACTTTTTCCGGCAGCCGCCAGCGCATCGTTTCCTGGGGGAGTACCCATGCCCGTGACCGCCAAGACCAATCTCACCGTCAATCCGCAGCGCCTGTGGGATACGCTGATGGACACCGCCAGGTTCGGCGCCACGCCGAAGGGCGGCATCAAGCGTCTCACCGTGTCAGACGAGGACAAGAAGGTCCGCGACTGGTTCAAGGCCGAATGCGAAAAGCTGGGCTGCCGCGTCGAGGTCGACGAGGTGGGCAACATGTTCGCCATCAGGCCGGGCAAGCGCAGCGACCTCTTGCCCATTGCCATGGGCTCGCATCTCGATACCCAGCCGACGGGCGGAAAATTCGACGGCGTGCTGGGCGTGCTGGGCGGGCTCGCGGCCATGAGCACGATGGTTGACATGGGCTATGAGACCAATGCGCCCATCATGCTCGTCAACTGGACCAATGAGGAAGGCTCGCGCTTTGCTCCCGCCATGCTGTGCTCGGGCGTCTATGCCGGGGTGTTCAGCGTCGACTACGCCTATGCGCGCGAGGACCGGCAGGGCATCAAGCTCGGCGATGAGCTGGAAAGAATTGGCTACAAGGGCGCGATCAAGGCGGGCGCCGTCAAATTCCAGGCGATGTTCGAACTCCACATCGAGCAGGGGCCGATCCTCGAGGCCGAAAGCAAGATGATCGGCGTGGTCACCGGCGTCCAGGGCATGCGCTGGTATGAGGTGACGGTGAAGGGCCAGGAATCCCACACCGGCGCAACCCCCATGGGCCTGCGCCGCAACGCGCTGCTGGGAGCGGCGCGGATGATCGAGGCCATTCACCAGGTGGGCATGGCGAACCTGCCGGGCGTTGCTTCGGTTGGCCTGATCGAGAACCGTCCCAACAGCCGCAACGTGGTGCCGGGCGAAGTGTTCTTCACCGTCGATCTGCGCCACCCCGACGAAGCCGTGCTGGACCTCATGGAAGCGCAGTACAAGGCCGCACTGCCGAAGATCGCCGCCGAACTTGGGGTCGAGGTCGAGGAGAAGCGCATCTGGATTTCGCCCGCCGTGAAATTCGCGCCGGAGCTCATCGCCTGCGTGCGGGCGGGCACCGAACAGGCCGGCTACCCCTCGCGCGACATGGCCTCGGGTGCCGGCCATGACGCGGCCTATATCGCGCGGGTGGCGCCCACCACCATGATCTTCGTGCCCTGCCTCGGCGGCATCTCGCACAATGAAGCGGAATCGACGACGCTCGAGGAATGCGGCGCCGGCGCCCAGGTGCTGCTCAACGCCGTACTGGCCTGCGACCGGACGCTGGCGTGAGAAACGACATCGCGGCGCGGGCGCGGGATATCGCGCTCACGCTGGCCGCCTGGCCATCGGTGACCGGCTCGGCCGGTGAAGCCGCCTTCGCGCCGAAGCTCGCGCAATATGTTTCTCATTTGGGCGATGTATGGACCGCGCCGATCCCTGATGACAGCCGCGCCAATATGTTCGCGCTGAAACGCAGGAAAGGCCGCCAGACGGTGGTGCTGACCGGTCACTATGACGTGGTGCCGGCCACCGGCTATGGCGCGCTGGAGGCGCTGGCCTTCTCGCCCGAACGGCTGCTGCCTGAGATGGTGGCGCGGCTGCGGCAGACCGGCGAGAACCCGCTGGCGCTGGCCGATCTCGAAAGCGGTGCGTTTCTTCCCGGACGCGGCCTTCTCGACATGAAGGCCGGGCTCGCCGCCGGCATCGCCGCCATGGAGGCCTATGCGGGCGATGCCAATCTCCTGTTTCTCGCGGTGCCTGACGAGGAGGAACGCTCGGCCGGCGCACGCGCCGCCGCCCCGCAGCTGGCAAGGCTCGCGGCCGAACATGGACTCGACATCCGGCTGGTCATCAATCTCGACGCCATATCCGATCAGGGCGATGGCGCGCGGGGCCGGGTGGTGGCGTTGGGCTCGGTCGGCAAGCAGCTGCTCACAGCTTTTGTGGCGGGCAGGGAGACTCACGCCTGCTACCCGGAGGACGGCGTCAACGCTGCCTATCTGGCGGCCGAACTGCTGACTGAATTCGAACTGGCGCCGGAACTCGCCGAGACCAGCGGCGATGAACGCGCGGCACCCCCGACCGCGCTCCATGCCAAGGATCTGAAAT